>DRME01000129.1 GCA_011375175.1 Deltaproteobacteria bacterium
CTTTTTGTAAAAAGGTTCCCTCAGACTCCCTCCAAAAACTTTTAATGCGACTTGGTTTCCCCCTGTTTTGCTTGGCAAAACAGGGGGAAACCAAGTCGTATTGAAAGTCTTTGAAGGGGGTCTGGGGGAAACTTTCTACAGAAAGTTTCCCCCAGGGTAATTAATCAGAGCTTCCCTAATTAGGTGTAAAAGTCAAGCACTCACCTGACAGTCCCGCCCCCTGGCGGGGTATCCGCTTAAGCCGTTTTCATTGGCATCTCCCCTCCTCCCACCGCCCGCGCGGCGGCCCCCCGGACGGTTCGGCCCGCGCCAGGCGGGTTTTTTTTACGCCTTTGCGGCCCTAACCGTCCGGGGGCCGCCGCGTCCACACGCGCCCATCGCCCATACGAATAAGGGGGGCCTCCGGCTCCTCGTGACCCTCCTCCAGAGAGTCTCCGCACCATCTCGTAATCGAGCTTGAAAAAAATCGCTTGACACTGTACCGAGGTACAGGGTGTATACTCTATGGCATGGAGAAGAGACTCACCATAGGGGAGACGGCCCGACGGGCCGGGGTCAACCTTCAGACCATCCGTTATTACGAGAGAAAGGGGCTCTTGTTGCCCGCCGGCAGGACGGCCTCGGGATACCGCCTCTATGACGAGGACGCATTGAAGAGGCTTCTCTTCATACGCCATGCAAAGGAACTCGGTTTCACTCTCGAGGAGATAAGGGGGCTCATGGAGCTTCGGGTCGGGTCGGGCACGGCGTGCGGGAAGGTGAGAGAGAGGGCCGGCGCCAAGCTCGCCTCGGTGGAGCGGAAGATCGAGGCGCTCAAGACGATTAGGCGGATACTCCGCGAGCTCATCGACGCCTGCGGCAAGCGCCGTCCCACCGAGGAGTGCCCCATCCTGAAGGCCATAGAAGAGCGCGACCTGAAGGCGGAGAAGGAGAAGAAAAGGTGAAGCGCAGACTGCTGTCCATAGGCGGCATGGCGACGGCGCTCCTTGCGTCGGCCTGCTGCCTGGGCCCCGCCCTCTTCCTGGCCTTCGGCATAACGGGCCTCGGATTCCTCTCCGGCCTGGAGCCGCTGAGACCCTATATGCTCGGCCTCACATTCGTCTTCGTGGCCGCCGCCTGGCACTACGCCTACGGCAAGGGCTCCGGCTGCGGTCCCGGCGGCTCGTGCGAGCCGCGCGCAAGGAGGATAAACCGCCTTCTGTTCTGGATACTCGCCGGTTTTGCGCTCTTCGGCCTCGCCTTCCCCTACGCGGCGGCGTGGCTTGTGAGCTGAGAAGAAAGGAGGTTACCGTCATGAAGACCCTCTCCATCGTGGCGGCGGCGCTGGTGCTCGCCCTCGTTACAGTGCAGGCGTCCGCCGCCGGCCGCCCGGAGACCGTCACGCTGAAGGTCGAGGGCATGAACTGCGGCCTCTGCGCCCCGGCCGTGAGAAAGGCGCTCTCCGGGGTGAAGGGCGTGAGGAGCGCCGAGGTGAGCTTCGAGAGCAAGGAGGCCCGCGTCGAGTACGACGCGGGAGAGACGACGGTGGACGAGCTTATAAGGGCCGTCGCCGGCGTGGGCTTCACGGCGAGCGTGGCCGGGGGAAGAGGAGACGGCGGGCGATGAGGCCGGAGGTGGTCCTTCTATACTTCGAGGGCTGTCCCAACGTGAAGGAAGCGAGGAAGAACATCGAAGAGGCCCTGCTGACCGCCGGAGTCGCGGCCCTGTGGAAGGAGGCGGACCTCCAGTCCCCCGCCACGCCGGAAGCCTGGCGCGGCTTTCCCTCGCCAACGGTCCTCGTGGAGGGCCGGGAGGTGGGGACCGGCAGGAAAGAGTGCCGGGGCACGCCGTCGTGCCGCATGGCGGGCGCGCCGTCGGCGGACAAGATCGTCGCGGCGCTGGAAGAGTACGGCGGGAGGGGACGGTGAGCAGGGGGATATGGAACTATGCCGGCAGCGTCGGCTCGCTGGCCGTCGGAAAGTTCTGTCCGGCCTGCTATCCCCTCGCGGCATGGGTTCTCACGGCCCTGGGGCTCGGCTTCATGGTCGAGACGGCGGTGATGAAGGCGGTGCTCCTCTTCTTCCTCGCCTTCGGGCTCCTTGGACTTCTGCGCTCGGGACGGACCCACGGCGACAAGCGTCCCCTCATTGTCGCCGTGCCGTCGGCTGCGCTGCTTTACGCCGGCAGGTATGTGAGGCCCGACGAAACGCTCCTGTACGCCGGGATCGCCGGGCTTGCAATCGCCGTGGTCATGGACATCAGGTCCGCAAGGGCCGCGCCCCCGTGCGCAGGCTGCGGGGAATCCGCCCCGCCCCCGCAGGGGGCAAAAACCCATAACGAAGAGGAGGTGAAGAAGATGACAGCCGCAAAGAGAAAGGTGGAGGTCTTTACCGCGGGATGTCCGCTCTGCGACGAGACGGTAAGGCTCGTCAGGGAGCTTGCCTGCGGCGACTGCGAGGTCACCGTCTACGACCTGAGCCAGGGGTGCCGGTCGGGAGAATGTCTCGACAGGGCCAGGGGCTACGGCATAACGCGGGTCCCGTCGGTCGTCGTGGACGGACGGCTCGCCGAGTGTTGTGCGGGCGGGGCCGTCACGGCCGAAGCCCTGAAGGCCGCGGGCGTAGGGGCGGCCCCTTAGGGAAGCTCTGATTAAACCCCTGGGGAACCTTTCTGCAGAAGGGCCACAGGCCCGAGGGCCTGTGGCCCACCTTCCCCCCTCGCCCCATCGTATGTTATTCGGATCTTCGGCTGTACCGGGGAGTTCGGCCCGCGCCAGGCGGGTTTTTTTTACGCCTTTGCGGCCCGAACTCCCCGGCACAGCCCCCCGAGGCAACCGCCGCGGCGCAAGGCCGGGCTCCCGTCTTCCTCACAGAGAGGAGGCGGGGATAGGCCGCGCAAAAACGGGCCGGGGCTTCGGGGCCTGGAGAGGGTCAGCCCCCTTCAGCCCCCCTTCAGCCCCCGCCTGCACCGGGCCTTACCTGCCTGGAGGCCAGCGCTTCGGCCTTCACCTTCCTTATCCTGTTCTCTTCCACGTCGACGACGGTGAAGCGGTGGTCCCTGTAGACGACGAACTCGCCGCCCCTGGGGATGCGCTGCAGGCGCGATAGCATGAAGCCCGCGAGGGTGTTGTAGTCATCGGACTCCTCGATCCGGAATCCGTAGTTTTCGAGCTCGCGCAGCGAGGCCGAGGCGTCGATGATGAGCGAGCCGTCCTTGAGCTTCTCGACGATACCGTTCTTGTTGGTCTCGTACTCGTCCTCGATCTCGCCCACTATCTCCTCGAGTATGTCCTCGATGGTGACAAGGCCGTCGACGTCGCCGTGCTCGTCGAGGACGATGGCCATGTGCACCTTGCGCCGCTGCATCTCCCGAAGCAGCCTGCTTATCATCACCGTGTTGGGGACGAAGTACGGCGGCCTCATGAGCTCGCTCAGTACTATGGGCTTTCCCGCCTCGAGGCGGCTGAAGACGTCCTTGTTGAAGAGCACGCCGACGATCTGCTCGAGCGTCTCCCTGTAGACGGGGTAGCGCGAGTAGCCCGTCTCGGCCATGAAGTGAAGGACCTGCTCCGGGGGCGTGCTCACCTCTATGCCCTTGAGCTTGGGCTTGGGGACCATTATCTCGCGCACCGTGGTGTCGGCGAACTCGAAGACGCCGTGGAGGAGGTCCGCCTCCGTCTCCTCGAGTATCCCCTTGTCCCGCCCCTCCTTTATGTAGTAGCGTATGTCCTCTTCGGTGATGAACATGTGCTTTTCGTCGCCCTTGACGCCGAGCAGCCTCACGACGAAGGATGTCGAGACGGTGAGTATCTTCACGGCCACGGAGGCCGCGGCCGTGAAGAGCTCGATGGGCCTGGCCGCGAAGCAGGCTATGCGTTCCGCATGTCGCAGGGCGATGGACTTGGGCACGAGCTCGCCGAGCACGAGCAGCGTATAGGAGATGACCACGACGACGACCCCCACCGAGATGAGCTCGGCCCACTGCTGCACGGGGGCGAACGGGAGGGAGAGCAGGAAGGGCTTGAGGTGCTCCGTGGCCACGACGCCGCCGACGACCGAGGCGAGCGTGCCCACCAGCGTAACGCCCACCTGGATGGTCGCAAGGAAGCGGTCGGGGGAGCTCTTCATCTGGGAGACGATCTTCGCCGAGCGGTTGCCTTCCTTGGAGAGCTTGTTTATTACGCTCCTCTTCGAGGATATGAAAGCTATCTCGGAGCCCGAGAAGAACCCGTTGAGGAGTATGAGAAGAAAGATTAGGGCGGCCTCGATCAATAGGCCGTCGGCAGACGACACGTCTTTACCTGTCTCCTCTGCTTGAAGAAAGTCCCCGTCCGGCGCAAGGCCCGTAACGGAGGTCTTGAGCGCGCCGTCCGGTCAATGGACATGGCGGACATGGCGCGAACTTCCCGTGGAAGGGCCCAAGCCCCCCGGTTCCGCCGGGGGAACAAGTCAGGGTCTTTCACATTATACCACAAGAAGGGGACGCGGACAACGGCGGCTTCTTTCGGCGTTCACGTCTTTCGGCGGTTGCGTCTTTCGACGTTCACGTCCGCCGACGTTCCCCTATCCGGGCGGTACCGCTCCCGCGCCAAGGCGCGATGCCCCGCAGGGCGCTACCGGCGGCTGAAGACCGCCGCCCCGGCGAAGACCGCCGCGTCGCCGAGCTCCTCTTCTATACGGAGGAGCTGGTTGTACTTGGCCGTGCGGTCGGTGCGCGACGCCGAGCCCGTCTTTATCTGGCCCGCGTTGACGGCGACGCTTATGTCCGCTATGGTGGCGTCCTCGGTCTCGCCGCTGCGGTGGGAGATGACGCTCGTGTATCCGGCGCACTTGGCCCTCTCTATGGCGTCGAGCGTCTCGGTGAGCGTGCCTATCTGGTTCACCTTTATGAGTATGGAGTTGGCCACCCCCTCGGCTATGCCCTTCTCGAGCCTCTTCACGCTGGTGACGAAGAGGTCGTCGCCCACGAGCTGGCACTTGCCGCCGAGCTTCCCGGTGAGAAGCTTCCAGCCCTCCCAGTCATCCTCGTCGACGCCGTCCTCGATGGAGACGATGGGGTAGTCGGCCGCCAGCTCGGCGAGGTAGTCGACCATCCCGGCGCTGGAGAGGGTCCTGCCCTCCATGGTGTAGGAGCCGTCGCCGAAGAGCTCGCTGGCGGCGCAGTCCAGGGCGAGGAAGACGTCGGAGCCGGCCTTGTAGCCGGCGGCCTCGACGGCCTCCAGGATGACGTCCAGGGCCTTGCGGTTGGAGTCGATCCGCGGGGCGAAGCCCCCCTCGTCGCCGACCGACGTGGCCATGCCCTTGTCCCTGAGGATCGACTTGAGGTGCTGGAAGACCTCAACGCCTGCGCGCAGGGCGTCGCGGAAGGTCGACGCCCCGGCGGGGACGACCATGAACTCCTGGATATCGAGACCGTTGTCCGCGTGGGCGCCGCCGTTTATGATGTTCATCATGGGCACGGGCAGCACCTTGGCGTTGGAGCCGCCTATGTACTTGTAGAGCGGCGTCATCGAGGCGTCGGCGGCGGCCTTCGCCACGGCGAGCGAGACCCCCAGCATGGCGTTGGCGCCGAGGTTCTTCTTGTTCTCGGTGCCGTCGAGCTCGATGAGCTTGCTGTCTATCCTGACCTGCTCCGTGGCGTCGCAACCGATGAGCGCGGGAGCTATCTTCTTCTCCACGTTCTCCACGGCCCTGAGCACGCCCTTGCCGAGATAGCGCTTCTTGTCGCCGTCACGCAGCTCCACGGCCTCGAAGCGCCCCGTCGAGGCCCCCGACGGCACGGCGGCCCTCCCTATGTAGCCGCCCTCGAGTATGACCTCCACCTCGATGGTGGGATTCCCCCTCGAATCGAGTATCTCCCTTGCAACGATCTCAACTATTGTAGTCATCGTACCTCCACTCTCACAAGTGACTTAACCGCTCGGCGACAAGGAAAGGACCGCCGCCGGGGCGCTCCCGGCGTCCCGCACGGACCCCGACACTGCCCCCCCGACGGGAACGCCGGTCTATTATACGGCCCGTCATGCCTTGAAGGCAAGGGAAAATCTCGGCGTCCGGGGGGAGCTTGCGGCTCTTCGCAGGCGGTCTACAGGGAGAGGGCCGAGAGGGTGACGGTGTCGGCGCCCTTGCGCTTCATCTGCGCCAGGGCCCGCTCCGAATCGCCCGGCTCGACGTCGACGCCGCGCACCGCGTCCGTCAGCAGCGTCACGTCAAATCCCCGCTCCAGGGCGTCGAGCACCGTCGCCTTGACGCAGTAGTCGGTGGCCAGTCCGCCCACGTAGAGGCGGTCCACCGAGAGATCGCGCAGTATGCGCTCAAAGGACCTGCCGTCCCCTCCCCTCGCCTGGAAGACCGAGTAGTCGTCGCTGTCGGGGTCGGAGCCCTTGGTGACGACCACCGCGTGGGCGGGGAGCCTGAGCCCCCGGTGGAAACGGGCGCCCTCGGTGCCCTCCACGCAGTGGGGCGGCCAGGGACCGCCGTCGGTGTTGAAGTGCCTCGTGCGCGGCGGATGGGCGTCGCGCGAGGCTATCACCGGCAGTCCGGCCGCGGTGAAGCGCTCGATATAGTCGTTGAGCACCTCCACCACCTCGTCGCCGCCCGGCACGGCCAGGGCCCCGCCGGGACAGAAGTCGTTCTGCACGTCCACTATCACAAGCGCAGCTCCCATGTGGCTCGTCTCTCCTTTCTTGCGTGGTGAGCAGAGGGCCAGGAAGGCTCTCCGGCCCCACGAGACGAGCATAGCCGGAAGGACGGATGAAGTCAAGGGCCGCGGCGGCGGTCGAAAGCGGTTGAAACGGCGGTCGTTTTGTTTTATCTTGATTGAACAAGAGTCTGAGAGGGAGGTTCCCGATGAAGTTTATGCGCAGGGTCTTCGTCGTTGCGGCCGTCATGGTCGCCGTCGTCGCGGCCCGCGGTGTCGCCGCGGAGCGCGACATACTGAAGACGACGCTTGAGAACGGACTTACGGTAATACTGGAGGAAGACCACTCGGCGCCCGTCGTGGCCATCCAGATGTGGGTGCGTGTGGGCGGGGCCGATGAAAGGGACGAGGAGGCGGGCATAGCCCACGTCTTCGAGCACATGCTCTTCAAGGGAACGGCCAGGCGCAAGGTCGGCGACATAGCAAAGGAGGTCGAGGCGGCCGGGGGCGCCATAAACGCCTACACCAGCTACGACAACACCGTATATCACCTCGTCGTGGCGAGCCGTTACTTCTCCACCGGCCTCGACATCATCAGCGACGCCATCCGGCACTCGGCCTTCGACCCCGTGGAACTCGAAAAGGAGCTCAAGGTGGTGCTCGAGGAGATCCGCATGAACGAGGACCGTCCCGAGCGCCGGCTCTACATGAGCGTGCTCCGCAACGCCTACACCAGGCACCCCTACGGCCGTCCCGTCATAGGCTCGCGCGAGACGGTGCTCTCCTTCACCCGCGCGCAGATACTCGAATTCTTCGCCCGATGGTACGTGCCGAACAACATGACGCTCGTCGTCGTCGGAGACTTCGACAAGGAAGCGGCCCTCGATGAGGTGAAGCGGGCCTTCGCCGACGCGCGGCCCGGTCCCGACCCCCACAGGCCCCGTCCCGAGGAGCCGGAGCAGCGGCTCGTCCGGGGAGAGGTGATAGCCGCGCCGGTGGCCGAGACGAGGCTTGCGCTGGCCTTCCACATCCCCGAGCTGAGCCACCCCGACACCTACGCCGTAGACGTGCTCTCCGGCGTGCTGGGCCAGGGCGCCACGTCGAGACTCTACCGCCGCCTCAAGATCAACGACGAGCTCGTCCACTCCATCTCCTCCTACGCCATGACGCCCAAGGAGCCGGGCCTCTTCTTCATCACGGCCTCGCTCGAGTCGAAGAACCTGGAGAGGACGATCTGGGCCGTAATCGAGGAGACGGAGCGGCTGGCGGCCGAGGGACCGTCGCCCGATGAGCTCGCCCGCGTGAAGCTCAACCTGGAGAGCGACTTCATATACTCGCGCGAGACGATGGAGGGCAAAGCAAGCCAGCTCGGCTACTACGAGACCATCTCGGGGGACCTGGCCTTCGAGCGCAGGTACATAGAGGGGATACGGGCGGTGACGGCCGACGACGTGAAGAAGGCGGCCGCCACGTACCTGGACGTCCAGAAGATGACGCTGTCGGCGCTCGTGCCCGATGCCGAGGCGGCGGACATAAGGCACGAACACCTGGTGGAGACGGCGAGGAGCGCCGCCTACGAGGCGCGCATGGCCTTCTCCGGGGAGGTCGAGGCCGACGAGATCAGGAAGATCACGCTCGAAAACGGCATAACGCTCATCGTAAAGGAGGTTCACACCAACCCGACCGTGGCCTTCTACCTCACCTTTCCCGGCGGCCTCCGCTTCGAAACGCCCGAGAACAACGGCATAAGCGCCTTCGCGGCGTCGATGCTCACCCGCGGCACGGCCACCTGGAGCCGCCGGGCCCTGGCCCGCGAGATCGAGAGCATGGCCGGGGGGCTCGGCGGCTTCTCGGGCCGGAACTCCATAGGCCTGTCGGGCAAGTTCCTCTCCCGCTTCTTCGACCGGGCCTTCGAGCTCGCCGCGGACATGGTGAAGAACGCCTCTTTCCCGGCCGACGAGGTCGAGAAGCTGAGGGCCGACATCCTGGCCGACATTAAGCGCCAGAAGGACTACCTGCCCGGCTACACCTTCAAGCTCCTCTACCGCGAGCTCTACAGGGAACACCCGTACGGCATGCCCCGCACGGGCGTGGAGGAGACGGTCTCGAAGATAACGCGCGACGAGCTCATCGCCTTCTACACGCGCCACTTCGTGCCCGAGAAGATGGTGATCTCCGTGGTGGGGGACGTGAACGCCTCGCACGTCATCGAGAAGGTGAAGGAGCTGTACGGCGGACTCGAACGCCGCGCCGTGGCCCTCAAGGAGCCGGCGCCGGAGAGACGGCCGATGGGCATACGGCGCACCGGCGAGATCAGGGAGGCGGCGCAGACAAACATCGGCATAGGCTTTCTGGGGACGACCATAAGGGACGACGACCGTTTCGCCCTCGAGGTGCTCACCGAGATACTGTCGAGCCAGGGCGGGCGCCTCTTCGTCGAGCTGCGCGACAAGCGCAGCCTCGCCTACTCGGTGAGCGCCTTCTCGCGTCCCGGCGTGGAGCCGGGGATGATAGGCGTGTACATAGGGTGCGCCCCCGAGAAGAAGGACGCCGCCATAGAAGGCATACTCGAGCAACTGCGGAAGGTGACGGCGGAAAAGGTATCGCCCGAAGAGCTGCGGCGGGCCAAGAGCGCGCTCATCGGCGCCTTCGAAGTTGGGCTTCAGGAGGTGTCGAGCCAGGCGTCGGAACTCGCCAACGACGAGCTCTTCGGCCTGGGCTACGACTTCTACAAGCGCTATCCCGCCAGGATCGAGGCCGTCACGGCCGACGACGTGCTGAGGGCGGCCAGGAAGTATCTCACGCTCGACGCCTACACCATCTCGGTCGTCGGGCCCAACGGCTACGGCGACGGTGAGGAGGAAGGGGAGAAGAAGCAGGAGGAGTCGAAGAAGACGCACAGGCTGTAAGGAGAGGGGCCGCCGGGCAAAGACGCGGGAGCGGGCCCGCCCGGCGCCCCTTCGTCCACCTGCACCCTCCTACTCGTAGCCGAACTCCCTCAGGGCCCTCACGTTGCGGGTCCAGTCCTTCGTGACCCGCACGAAGAGCCGCAGGAAGACCTTTGCGCCCAGCAGCCCCTCGAGCTCCCGCCTCGCGGCCGTGCCTATGCGCTTCAACATCTCGCCCTTCCTGCCGATGATTATCCCCTTCTGGGAATCGCGCTCCACGTTTATGACGGCCTCTATGGAGATGAGCCCCCGCTCCGGGTCCTCGCTGAACGACTCGGTCACGACGGCCACAGAATAGGGCACCTCCTGGTGGGTGAAGGCGAAGACCTTTTCGCGGACGATCTCGGCGGCGAGGAACCGCTCCGGCTGGTCCGTGGTCATATCCTCGGGGAAGTAACGGGGGCCCTCGGGAAGGAGCTCGACGAGGACCTCCACGAGCTCTTCGACGCCGTCGCCCTTGAGCGCCGAGACCGGGACGACCTCCCTGAAGGGAAAGAGCGCGCCGTAGCGCTCGATGAGGGGCAGCAGCGCCGGCTTCTCCACCCGGTCGATCTTGTTCGGCACGAGCACGACCGGGGGGCCGGCCTTCTTGAGCCGTCCGAGGATGAAGGCGTCGTCGTCGGTCACTGGCGCCGAGGCGTCGACCATGAATATCACTCCGTCAACGTCGGTCATGGCCGAGAGGGCCTCCCTGACCATGAAGACGTTGAGCGTGCCGCTGCGACGGTGGATGCCGGGGGTGTCTACGAAGATTATCTGGGCGTGGGGCAGGTGCTTCACACCCCTTATCCTGTTGCGCGTGGTCTGGGCCTTGGCCGAGACTATCGTTATCTTCTCGCCGATTACGGCGTTGAGAAGGGTCGACTTGCCCACGTTGGGACGGCCTATTATGGATATGAAGCCGGAACGGAAGGACATGGCCCGTAGCTTACCACCATGCAGGGGGAGGAGTCAAAGAGAGCGCGGGGGAAAGGACGGCGCTCACCCCACCTCGTTGTACTCCCTCACCCTGAAGCCCACGCCGAGCTCGTCTTCGGCCACCCTGCGGCAGGCCTCGATGTCGAGGCCCGGGACGGCCACCACGGTGGCCACCACCTTGGCCACGTGCTTCCTCGCCTCCCGGAGAAACCAGAGGATGGCCGGAAAGGCCCGGTCGCCGAAGGGAGTCCTCACGAGCCGCTGGTAGGTCTTCGAGTCCGGGGCGTTCATGCTCACCGAGATGGTGTCGACGAAGGCGAGCTCCTTCAGGACGTTGCGGCCGTGGACGAGGTTTGCAAGGCCGTCGGTGTCGATGCGTATGCGGCAGCCCATCTTCCTGAGCGTCCTGCCGAGCTTCTTCACAAGCTCCATGCGGATGAGCGGCTCGCCGTAGCCGCAGAAGACGATCTCGTCGTAACGCTGCGCCGGGTCGGGGCCTATGGCGCCGAGAAGTTCCTCGTAAGTGGGCTCGCGCCGGAGCCGCAGGTAGTGGCCCTTGACCGTGTAGGAGCGGAATTTGGCGCAGAAGGTGCAGTAGTTGGTGCAGCGGTTGGTGATGTTGAGGTACAGCGAGTTGCGTATGGCGTAGGCGATGCGGGCCTCCTGCTCGGCCCCCCGCCCGCCCCGCCCGCCCATTGCAAAGAGGGTGCGGGCGTTGAGCGCAGTGACGCGGGCCACGTCGTCCGGGCTCAGTCCCTTTATGCGGGCCAGGGCCCGCACCGTCTCCACCACGTAGGCTGGCTCGTTGCGCCTGCCGCGGTGCGGCGCGGGCGCGAGATAAGGGCAGTCGGTCTCGACGAGCATGCGCTCCACCGGCACCGACGCCGCCGTCTCGCGCAGCTCCACGGCCCCGGGAAAGGTGACGACACCGGAGAAGGAGAGGTGAAAACCCATCTCCATGGCGGCCTCGGCAAGCCTGACGCCGCCGCTGAAGCAGTGCATCACGCCGCCGACCTCGGCGGCCCCCTCCTCTTCCATGACGGAGAGCGTATCGTCGTCGGCCTCGCGCGAGTGTATCACCAGGGGAAGCCCGAGCTTGCGGGCAAGCCTTATGTGACGGCCGAAGATGCGGCGCTGCGCCTGGCGCGGCGAGTTGTCGTAATGGTAGTCGAGTCCCGTCTCTCCGACGGCCGCGAACCTTTCCCCTTCGCCGGCGAGCCTCTCGATGAGCTCGAAGGGCTCGTCGCCGTCCGCCTCCCCGGCGTCGTGGGGGTGGACGCCGAGAGCGCCGAATATGCGCCTGTCGCCCGCCACGATCTCCGGCACGGGACCGAAACCCCGGCCGGGCGACCAGCAGCCCACGGTAAGGATCGCCTCGATCCCCGCTTCCCAGGCCCGCTCCAGCACGGCGGCCCGGTCGCCGTCGAAGCGGGGGTCGTCGAGGTGGGCGTGGGTGTCTATGATCCCTTCCTTCAAGTCCATGTGAAACAGCCTCTTAACCGGCGCGCACGGGAGCGCGCTGGCGGCTGCCCGGAGGTCGGGCCGCAAAGGCGTAACAACCCCGCCTGGCGCGGCCCGACTCCGGGCAGCCGCCGCAGTGTAGCCAGCGTATGGGGGCGCCGCAGGGGCCGCTTCAGCGGCTGCCGGTGCGGGCTCCGTCCCTGGAGCCGGGCCCCTCGAAGACCTCGAACTTTGTGGCCGTCCAGATGCCGCCGGGTTTCACGAGCCGCTCCAGGTGGATGCGGATATCGCTGTCGTTGGCCCTTGCGGCCACGACGGCGCGCTTGTCGCCTTCCTCGACGACCGAGCAGTCCGAGGTCTTGACGTTGACGCCGTACTGGATGAGGGCCGCGTGGGCCACGTCGACGGCGCTGCCCCTCCAGGTCTGCCCGCCGTTGTCGAAGGCCGCCTGAAGGCGCCTCTCCTCCTCCATGTCGTACATGATGGCCACTTCCCTGGCCTTGACCTGCCCGGCCTTGCCGCCGGGACCGGTCCCGTCCCCCCCGCCGCCGTCGCAGCCTGCGGCCATGACGGCGACGAGGAGGAAAAGGACGAAAAGCCTGCTCATACGCACCGGATGCCCCCTTCGTTCTCGGTTGTCCCTACTTCCCACCGGAGCCCACCCTCGGAAAGAGCGGCGCTCCCTTCACCACGACCGCCCCTTCGCAGCCGCCGCCCCAGCGGAGCTCGTCGTCAAACAGACCGGGCGCCGCGGTCAGGCCGAGCTGGCGGCGCATGCGCGTCGACGCTCCGGGCATGAAGGGAGCTACACAGACCGAGACGATGCGCAGCCCCTCGGCGAGCACGGCCAGCACGTTCCGCAGCACCTCCTCGTCGCGCTCCCTCCACGGCGCCGCCCGGTCTACGTAAGCGTTCATTCGGCGCACCACGTCCCACAGCGCCGAGAGGGCCTCGTTGAAGGCAAGGCGCTCCATGGCCGCGTCGAGCCGGCCCGCGAGCCCGGCGAACGCCGCCTTGAGCTCCGCCTCGGCCTCCCGGTCCCTGGAGGCCGCCAGGGCGGGCACGACGCCGCCGGTGTACTTCGCCACCATCGTCACCGTGCGGCTCAGCAGGTTGCCGAGGTCGTTTGCAAGGTCGCCGTTTATGCGGCCCTCCAGGGCCGCCGTCGAAAAGTCGCCGTCCATGCCGAAGGGCACCTCGCGCAGGAGGAAGTAACGGAAGGCGTCGGCGCCGTAGTCCTCTATCACCTCGCAGGGGTCAACGACGTTGCCGAGGGACTTGCTCATCTTCCGGCCCTCGACGGTCCACCAGCCGTGGGCGAAGATGCGGCGCGGAAGCTCCAGGCCGGCGGACATGAGAAAGGCCGGCCAGTAGACGGCGTGGAAACGCAGGATGTCCTTGCCTATGATGTGCACGTCGGCCGGCCACCACCGGGGCTTGTCGGGATAGCCGGCGGCGGTGAGATAGTTGGTGAGGGCGTCGAACCAGACGTACATTACGTGGCGCTCGTCGCCGGGAACGGGCACGCCCCAGGAAAAGCCGGTGCGGCTTATGCTGAGGTCCCGAAGCCCGCCCTTGAGAAAACTCACGATTTCGTTGCGCCTGTATTCGGGCTCGATAAAGGAGGGGTTCTCCTCGATGTGGCGCAGCAGGGGCTCGGTGTAGCGCGAGAGCCTGAAGAAGTAGCTCGGCTCGCGCAGCTTCTCCACCGGCCTCAGACAGTCGGGGCACCGGCCCTCACGAAGCTGGGACTCGGTGAGAAAGCTCTCGCAGGGGGTGCAGTACCAGTCCTCGTACTCGCCGAGATAGATGTCGCCCCTTGCCGCCACGGTCTCCCATATGCGGACCACGGCCCGCCTGTGACGCTCCTCGGTGGTGCGAATGAAGTCGTCGTTCGATATGTCGAGCTTGCTCCACAGCTCCTTGAAGCGGCTCACCACGCTGTCGGCCAGCTCGCCTGGGCTCATGCCGGCGGCCTCGGCCGCCTTCTCGACCTTCCGGCCGTGCTCGTCCGTTCCGGTGAGCATGAGCACATCGCAGCCCTTGAGCCTCTTGTAGCGCGCCAAGGCGTCGGCCGCGACGGTCGTGTAGGCGTGACCTATGTGGGGCACGTCGTTGACGTAGTAGATGGGTGTGGTGACGTAGAACCTCTTGCTCATCCTCTCTCAGTCCTCTTTCCCGCTCCGCCGCGGGAGCCGCTCTGTCCGCCGCAGCGGCCCGCCTGCCTGCCGCATCCCCTGCCCTTGCCCTGGCGCCCCTTGGCCTTCTTGTACATGGCGTGTTCGAAGCCGAGGCAGCACATGAGCCTTCCGCACACTCCCGATATCTTGGCCGGGTTGAGCGCCATGTTCTGCTCCTTGGCCATCTTCACCGTCACCGGCTCGAAGTCGTCGAGAAAGGTGGAACAGCAGAGCTCGAGCCCGCAGGGACCGATGCCGCCGAGCATCTTCGACTCGTCGCGCACCCCTATCTGACGCATCTCGATCCTTATGTGCAGGTTCGAGGCCAGGTCCCTCACAAGCTCCCTGAAATCGACCCTCGACTCGGAGGTGAAGTAGAATATGGCCTTGCTCGAATCGAAGAGGTATTCGACGCGGGTGAGCTTCATGGGGAGGCCGTAGCGCTCTATCTTCTTCTGGCAGAGCCTGAAGGCCTCGACCTCGCGCTCCCTTATGAAATCGAGCCTCTCGATATCGACGCTGTCGGCCTTGCGTATGACCTTCTTGAGGGGCCGCTTTATCTTCCGGCCGTCCTTTTCGACCGGCTCCCTCACAATGGTGGCGAAGCCCATCCCCCTGTCGACCTCGACGATAACCCTGTCGCCCCGTTCCAGCTCGATGCCGTTGGCGTCGAACTCGTATATCCTGCAGGCCTTCTTGAACCTTACGCCCACGACTTTTACCATTAAGATACCTTCCTCCGCTGAATCTAACGGCCCGCAAGCCTCATGAGCATGGTCTCCACGGCGAGCTGCCTGTTGCCGTAACGCGGCGGCCTCACGGCCCTGAGTGCTTCCTCCACGGCGTCGTAGGCGTCGAGGAGCCGCGCCGTCGGCCCCCTGGGCGGAGCAAGGCCGCCGGAGTGCGGCGCGAGCCCCTCAGCGGCGAACCCCTCAGCGGCGAGCACGCCGTCGCGGTACCAGCCCTTGAGCATCTCGAGCGCGGCCTCGAGGGACTCGTCCTTTGCAAGCCTCTCGGCGAGCGAAAGGAGCTCGGGCCATCGGCGGCCATCGAGCTCCGACACCGCATCGATTACGGCCTTTCGCTTCTCGTGGAGCCTGGCGTCGGCGAACTCGAGCGCCCTGGCCACACTTCCGCACCCAAGCCTTGCAAGCTCCACGGCCTCCTCTTCGCCGACCTCCTTGATTTCCCTCACCACGCCGGCGAGTACCTCGACGGGGAGAGGGCCGAAGTTCACGCGCTGGCAGCGCGACAGCACGGTGGGCAGCATGTGGGCGCCGTGGGCGGCAACGAGCACTATCACCGACCCGGCCGGCGGTTCCTCCAGTGTCTTGAGAAAGGCGTTGGCCGCCTCGGCCGTCATCTTCTCGGCGCCGTCGACTATGGCCACCGTCCTTCCCGCCTCGGCGCGGTATTTGAGCCCCTCGGCCACGGCGCGGACCCTGTCTATCTTGAGGACGCCCTTCTCCGGCGCGGTCTCGACGAGGTTGACCGGCGTGCCTCCGTCAAAGGCGTCGCACGAGGGACAGCGGCCGCAGGGCCCGCCGTCCATGGCGTGCGGACAGTTGAGGGCCTGGGCGAAGGCCAGGGCCGCAAGGCGCTTGCCGACGCCCTCGGGACCGGAGAAGAGATAGGCGCTGGCAACGCGACCGCCGGCAACGGCCCGCCTCAGAAGGCCCATCTCCCTGTCATGTCCCTTTATTACGTCGAATAGCGAGGCCATAGGTCGCGGGCCCGCGGAGCCCCCTCTCTCTCATCCCGCGGGGGAAGCGTTCTGCAAATGGCTCCCCCCCGTCAATCAATCAGGACTTCCTTACGATTATAACACCAAAGTGTCGATTATTGCACGTATTTCATCGAAGACCACATCCTGCGGCCCCGTCCCGTCCACGACCCTGATCCTTTTCGTGTCGCTACGGGCCAGCGCAAGGTAGCCGTCGCGCACCCGGCGGTGGAAGTCGAGGTCTTCGCCCTCAAGACGATCCTCGGCCGCGCCGGCCTCCCTGTTCCGGCTCCGCGCCCGGGAAAGTCCCACCTCCGGCGGACAGTCGATGAGCACCGTCACGTCCGGGACGATGCCCGCCGAGGCGACGCGGTTCACGCACTCGACGGTTCTCGCATCGAGACCGCGTCCGTAACACTGGTACGCCAGCGTCGAGTCGACAAAGCGGTCGCATATGACGACACTCTCCGAGGCGAGGGCCGGCCTTATGACCTCCTCGACGAGCTGGGCCCTGGCGGCCTCGTAGAGGAAGAGCTCGGCCCAGGGGACCGGACTCCCCCTACCCGGCCGCAGCAACAGGGAGCGGACCTTCTCCCCAAGGTCGGTCCCGCCCGGCTCGCGCAGCGCGACCACCGACCGGCCGCGCCCCTGCAGGAGGTCCGCCAGACGGGCGGCCTGTGTCGTCTTGCCGCACCCCTCGACACCTTCAAGCGTTATGAAAAGACCCAAGCGCCCCTCCCCGACTCAATGTTTCAAGGTACAACAAAAACAGGGGCATTGGCAAGGTAAATGTCGATAAGGCAGACGGGCAGAGAGGGGGAGGGGCGGGGCTCTACGAGCCCCTTGAGGCGAAGAGGGAGGCCGTCTTCTCGACGGTCCTGCCGCCGAAGTAGAAGACGATGACGGTCTGCATTATCTCCTTGTGGATATCCGAAAGGTCGAGGACCTGGTAGCCGAGATAGGGGGCGAGGACGGTCCAGCAGAAGATGGCGAGCGTGAGGAGCGACCACAGGGGCCTGTGGAGCGCGGCGAGCGCCCTGGTCCACGGCGGCGCGCCGCCCACGTCGGCTCTTGCCAGCTCCCGGGCCGAGGCCCTCTCCGAGAGGGCCGCCCTGTATTCCTCCATGGCCAGGCGTCCGGCCTCGAGCTTGAGTCTTTCCTTGGCCTCTTCGCTCAGCGACTTCGGCAGGTACTTGTCGACGAGCCCGCCCACCACCTTTCCGACGGTGCTCTGAATGAGATCACCTATTATGGGTGTGGTCATCTTCGCCCTCCTCCATAGCCTCCATCGCCTCCTCGAAGCTCACGTACCCGCCGCCGAGCCTGCCCCAGCGCCTCTTCTCGCCGCGCACGTCGAGATGGAACCCCGGCGAGTTCCAGTGGGGGTATATGCCCAGGCCCACGCGGTCTGTGACCTGGAGCCCGTCGAGGGCGTCGACCATGAGCGCCACCTGGTCCCCGTAGGAGAGGGTGGTCTCGACGTGGAAGTCCGCGGCGTTGCCGCTGTAGTGCTGGGAGCGCGGCGCGTGGCCCGACGTTGCAAAGCCAGCGTGGACGATGAAGCGCGCCGACGCATCCACGGCCCGGAACTCACGGCGCAGGGCGGCGAGAAGGAGCAGGAGAAGGCCGTTCATGCGGTCCGGCTCGCCCCACTTCTCGCCGGGGGAAAAACCTTCGGCGTAGGTCCATATACTCATGGCAGCCGTCCTCCTTATCACCTTATGGCGAGGTGATTCATTACGTAGGTGTAGATGTCTTTCAGTATCCAGACGACAAGCGCTCCGAATATCCAGAGTATGGCCCTGACGGCGTTCTTCCTCGTCTGCAAGAGCCCCCTCACGGCGACGATCTCCTCTTCGGTCAGGCATTGACAGGGGGGATCGCGTTCGTCGAGGCGCGATTCCACGATGTCGGCCACCCGCTCGGCGAGTTCCTCCATCTTCTCCGAGACCAGGGCCGCAATCTCTTTCAGCTCACTATCGGGCACGAGGGTTCTCCTTCACTGGTCCGAGAAGTACGAGGCCGTCGTGAAGTCCAGGTGCTGGGCCGCCGCGTCGTTTGTCAGGTAGGCGGCCTTGTGGGCCCAGCTCAGGTTGGCCGCCGTGGAAGTCTGGTCGTTTGTCAGTTGCAGGTAGAGGTCCACGAGCCGCCCCTTGTCGCCGGCCGAGGGCGTTATGTCGAGCGTTATGTCCACATAGGAGGTCGAGCTCGTCTGCTTCGCCGGTCCCACCGTCGAGCCGATGCGGAGCCTCGCAAAGGCGGGCCAGTTGGCGTCGGCCGTCTTGAGCCTGATGAGGGCGTAGAGCCGTCCCACGCCGTCGGGGATGAATATCCTCGCCGCCTTGGTGTCGATCCAGTTGCTCCACGCCTCGTTGATGGAGACCTCGGGAAAGTAGATACTGACGGGACCGCCGTTGAGCTTGGCGTTGGTGACTATACCGTCGGCGATGGTGGCTACGAGTTTGCTGTTGGCGCCGTCGTGGTCGTGGTCCTTTGCCGCCGTGTAGGAGTCGCCGAGCCACTCTTCGAGATGGATGAGGTTCTGACGAATGGCCTCCATCAGCGTCGTATCGAGCGGGCTGTCGGCGTCGGTCTGCGACGCGCTTATGGTGTTCCACGGATATGTCGGTGCGGCCATCTCTTCCTCCCTTCACCAGATATGGTAACCCTCTTCGCCGCCGACCTTGTTGGCGCCGTCGCCTATGTAGCCGTACTCGCGCTGCGCCGCCGAGGCCGAAGGGTAGTCGGGCTGCCCCGCCGGGGCGATGAAGCCGTAACGGCGGTACATCCTCGTCTGCACGGCCTTGACCGAGAGGCGCGACGAGGCCACGTCGTGCTCGACAGAGGTGAGCATGATCCTCTCCCTCGTCCATCGTGGCCTGCCCCTGTCGGCCGCCTCGTCGCTCGTGAGGTCCACCACGTCGGTGGGCTTGCGCATGGCCGACGTATCGGCCGATGCGTTGATGTCGATGTCGAAGGCGACGATGGAGACGGGGTCGCGGTAGCGGCTGAGGATCTTTCCGGCGAGCGAGGCGGCGAAGGTGTCGCCGCCGAGACTCGTTACGGTGACGGTCTCGCTCGCCGTCGAGGCCGGCAGGGCGGACGTATCGACGACGACCCGCACGTACTTCGTCTTGTCGGTGTCGAAGACCTGGTAGCGCCCGTCCTTGCCGACCGCCACGGATTCGCCGACCGTGCCGCCCGGGGCGGTCCACTGAAGACTGTTGTTCCGCGCCCTGCACTCCCAGGTGACCGTGCCGTCGGCGACGGTCTTGCCCACCGTGGCGGGCCACGAGGGCTCGGAGGAGCCGGAGGTCCCGGCGGCCACGCACTCGTAGAAGTAGTCGCCTCCGGCCGTGGGAATGCGCCTGTCGCCGACGCCGTAGCCCGTCGAAGCCGCCCAGGCGGCGGTCACCCTGTTGTACGTGAGCGTGCCGTCTCCGGCGCCGTTGGCCCCGGAGACGTGATAGATGGTCACTCCCGTCAGGACCTGCGGCTGCGTCCAGGTCCACGTCCTTATCCACTTGCTCTTTATGACCTTCGTCTTCGTCTCGTCCCACTCGCCGGGCCCCTGCGAGGCCGCGTCGGCGGCTATGTAGACCGACTCGAAGGCCGACTCGCCGTCGCCTCCCGACTCGTCGTAGTCGTAGTAGACGACCACGCGGTTGCAGAGGTCGCGGTAACCGCTCTCCTGGGCGAGGCTTCCCGCTATGAGTGGGTAGTCGTCGGTCCACTCCTCTATCGTCTGGCCCGGAAGCGGAGGGGCCAGGACCTTGAAGGTTATCTTCTCGCCGTCGTGGACAAGAAAGCTGCCCGTCTCCACCTGCAGCTCGTTCAAGTATGCGTCGGCCCGGCGCGGCTCGGTGAGAACACGGTTGAAGACCCAGCCCGAAAGCCAGGTGTCGCGCTCCGAGGTGAAGGCCGCCGTGTCGATGTAGGCGGACGCGACACCGAGTCTCGAGGTGAGGATGTCCGCCATTATGTCCACCGGATTCATGGCGCGGTAGTCGATGTACTGGGTCTTGGCCGTATTCTCCACCGGTATGGGGAGCGAGGCGTCGACGAGGTCGTCGGCCACGGTCACTGTGAGCTCATCGCCCTTTCTCGACCAGTCCACGATCTTGCCCGTGAAGGTCGTCCTGTAGTCGAGGTAGGTGAAGCCCGGCGCCACGAAGCCGTCGCGGCGGACGACGCGCCTGTTCTTGAGATACTGCTCCTCCACCAGCGCCCTGAAGTTCTCCCGCCCCGTGAGGACGAAGGTCATGTTTCCCCGCGTCGAGACGCCGCGCGAGGTGTCGAGCCTGTTGGAGAGCGAAGAGACCTTCTTGAGCACGGGCGCCACGTCGGCGAACCCGCCGTCATGATAGCCGAACTTTCTGAGTCCCCCGTCGAGCGCCACCTCGATTATCACGTTCGGTCTGTTCGAGTTCTTCTTCAGTTCGTCCACATACGCCATGGCAACCCCCCTAACGAGGACCCGGCAGAGGTAGGCCCCGAGCCTCCACATCCAGAGTCCCTCTCCGCTGTGCTTGTAGTAGTCCACGGCGAAGGCGAGCGCCGTGGAGAGCGTCTCGCTCGTCGTGCACCGGTCCCCGACCCAGACCTTTTCGCCTATGGGCTGGCTCGTCGCCTCCCGCGCATGAAGCGGAAGCCACTGGGGCGACATGGCCACGGGCTTCACCGTGCCCACGCTGCCCGTGAAGTAGCCGTAGAGCTCTTCGAAGGCCGCCATGTCGGCGGCCGTGGCCTGGAGCTGGTGGTTGACCGCCCCGCCTGCGCGGCCCGTTATGAGCATGCCCAGGGCCTTGCCGACCTCGGCGTTGTGGAAGCCGTAGGTGTAGTCGGCCTTGTAGCTCCCGTCGGCGCCCTTGCGGTTGGTCACCAGGTCGTCGAGAAGGCGGCGGTGCCAGAGCAGGGCCTTCTGGTCGCCGTCGCGCCAGTACTTGTATATGCAGGCCTGCACTATGAGCGCGTGGAGGTCGGGGCTGAAGTAGTCGTAGCTGTACGAGCCGCTATCCTTGACAAAGGTCGTGGGCGGGAGGTAACCCCTGGGATCGCCGGGATAGAGCGGGTCCCCGATTATGCGCCCGTCGAGCCAGGCCATCCAGTTGTCGAGCACCGCCTTGGCCGTGGCGTCGCCCGACAGGTAGTAATAGTGGGCGAGCTGGGAGAGTGCCCTGTACTGGAAGCCCGCCCAGTGGGTGTTCGTGTCCGGGCCGTTCCAGGTCCACGTGTTGGGCGTGTCGTAGTCGGCGTTCTCGGCCAGTCCCCTGGTGTGCACGGGCATGAAGGGACCCTTGGCCGCCGAGTAGCGCGAGGCGTACTCGTCCTGTGAGGACCGGAGGAAGGCCGCCATGCGGGAGGCGACGTCGGCGTGCCCCATGCGGTAATAGGCGGCCGGCACCTGGTATCCCGCGTAGCTGGGGCCGCGCCAGTTCATCGCCCCCGTCTCGTTCCACTGGTAGCTGAAGTAGGGCAGCCCCGGAAAGTCGTCGGCAGGCGTTATGTCGAAGCCCACGTCGTCGAAGAGCGCCTCGAAGGAGCCGCCCCTGGGAAGATCGAACTGGCAGTAGTAGACCGTCGAGGGCGCAAGGGTCCGGGCCGGGCCGAAACGTATGTCTGCTATGCGGCACGAACCCTTCGCCGGCGACGTGGTCACCTGGAAGAAGACCTTCCTTACGGGGTGTGCCGGAGTCCCGTTGAACTCGGACCATGCCGCCGTAACACGCCCGCCTGCTCCGACGGCCTTGTCGCAGTAGTGCTGCGTCGAGTTCGCGTCCTCGACGAAGACCCGCAGCGTCGTGGCCTGGGCCGCGTCGACGAAGAAGTTGACGTCCGCCTCCGACGAAGAATCGACGCCGGAGGGAACGTCCACGCCGGCTCCGACGTAGGCGCCCGTGCCGAGGTCCCAGGAAAGCTCCATCCCGTAGTAATGGATGAAGTCCGACTCGTAGAGCCTGCCGTAGCGCTCGGCGAGACTTATGGAAGAGCCCGTGTCGGCGTAGCTCCACCACGACTCGGGGCGGATGTTGCCCGAGTAGACGACGTTTGCGAGGCTGTGGAAGTCGCCTATGGGCACCTTGCGCCTTATGGCCGAGTCCGACTCGTCGGCGAAGCCGTAGCGGTAGACGTGATTGGGGTCCTGGCTCGTCGCCGGGTCGGTGTTGAGCACGGCGTTGTAGCGGCCCAGCGAGCCCGTGCCCGTGAAGGTGAACTCGAAGTCCGGCGAGGCCGACAGGTCGAAGCGCTCCGACCTCCCCCAGTAGGCGTAGCCCGACGCGCTCACCGTGGCCTTGACCGAGAGGACGCGGTTGGAGCGGTCCCCGGGGTCTGAGACGGTGTCGAAGAAGTCTATGGACGAGGTCGAATCGGCTCCGCTGTAGAGGCCCGAGGCCCGCCGGTCCGAGAGCCGGTAGTCGAAGTCGTCGATGAAGCTCTTCGAGTGCGCGCCGGTGTCGAACTCCCGCAGGCTCGACATGATGGTCGAGGCGAACTCCTTCCATATGGGCGCGCCCGTGGCGCTCCACGCCTCCATGCAGGCGACGACGAACCATTGCTCGGCGTCGACGGCGGCGGCGAACTTCCCCTCCCTGGAGCTCGAGGCGACCTCGAAGGGAAAGGGGCCGCCGTAGGCCCTGAACCAGCACGGATAGGCCCCGACGCAGGTGAGCGGGGCAAGGCGCTGTCCCGTGGAGTGGTAGTAGAAGACCTGCACCCTCGTCCCCTCGGCAAGCGGCGGCGAGAGGCTTATGACCGTGTCCGAAGGGTTGTTGACGAAGGAGGCGAAGTAGTCGGTCGCCTGAGAGTCCGGCTGCGCCCAGTAGCCGTTCCACTCGAACGTCACGGTGTCGAGCCAGACGCCGCGCACATGGCGCACCCGGCCGCCGCCCTCGGCCGCGCCTATGGTGACCTTCCCCGAGGCGTCGACCGTGTAGACGGCCCCGTCCACGGAGCCGCGAAAGGCGCGCTCCATCTCCGTTCCGCCCAGAACGTCCACGAGCCAGTGGGTGAGTCCCATCGGTATGACCGCCAGCGTGGTGGCCACGGCTACTCCTTGCGTCCCCGAAGCGTGATGGTGATATCCCTGTAGAGCCCGCCCCCCGTGAAGGGATTGTCGTAGCGAGGCTCCGGCCTCATGAGATAGATGTCGTCGGGGTTGTTGGCCGTCTCCCACCCTACGAAGAGGTTCTTCAGGTACTGCCCCGAACTCTCCCACCAGGAGTCTATCTTCGAGTAGAGCGAGGGGTCGGCGCCGGAAAAGCGCAGCGTCATGATCCGCTCGGCGTACATGGTGTGCACGCCCGTGACGTAACCGCCGTAGCTTCTGTTCACCTTCGCCCTCACCTCCTGGCGGTTGGGGTCGAACGACGCAGTGGCGTAGTCGAGCTCCGTGGCCGTGCCCCAGATGCACACCGAGAGATAGGGGGCCGTCGCCGTAAGCCCCGATATGACGAGGCGCCAGTACCTGTACGCGCCCGGCGATGCGAACTCCCTCAGTATCGCCTTGTCCGACGCAGGGGCGAAGGCCGCAAAGGCGTCGTTTATGTCGGAGACGAAGTTGTCGGTCGAGTACTGGAGGACTATCGACGCGCCCGCCGAGTAGAGGTTGTGGCCGGCGACGGCAAGGTAGTCGGCCGGCGCGGCGTTGCCCGCCCCGGCGTCGTAGGTTATGTACTGCGTCGACGCCATGGAGTCGTCCTCGGCGAGCCAGCGGTTCGTCTCGAGCATGTTGTGGATGTAATCGACGTGGTAGTCGCCGCCCGATTCGGTGGATGTGGCCGACAGCGTGGAGCCCGGGGAACCGAGCATGGTGTCGTAGAAGAATTTTATCTTCGCCCAGGTAGCCATGTTCAGATGACCTTGATCGATATGTTCCTGTCGGCCGCACGACGGATCGCCGGCACTATGTTGTCCTCCACGATGCGGTCCCAGTCCTCGCTGCCGAGGGGGTTGGTGATGTGTATCGTGATGTTCTGCGTCGGCTGCTGCTGCGCTGACGTAGCAGCCGGTACCGAGTAGACTGGCTGCGGCGTAGTGCCGGCCCCGGCCGAACCGCCGCCGTAGCCGGGCTGGGCCTTGCCGGCGGCCGAGACGGCGGACCCGCCCATCTTCGTCTCTTTTATCTGACGCACCCGCGCCAAACCGGCCGCGATGGCCGACGCCGCGGCGGCCGCGGCGAGCGCAGGCCCCACGAAGGGTATGCCCGCAAGGGCCGCGTAGGCGCCCTGGGCCGCGCGGTAGGTGTTTATCACCGTCTCGGCCACGGCCAGGGCCTTGCCGGCCTCGAACATGGCGCGATGTCGCTTGCCGGTGGCCACGTAGAGGTTCTGCATGAAGTTGGCCATCTGGGCCGCGCCGGCGGCCGCCATGTCGAGCCTCAGACGCTGCTGGGCCGCCTGGTACTGTGTTATGAGGTCTTCCCTGCGCCGGTGTTTCTCCAGCGCCGCGGCGTCGGCCCTCTCGATTATCCGCAGTTCCCGCTCCTTGAAGAGCCGCAGCGCCTCGAGCCTCGCCTCGTAACGGACGACGGCCTTTGTCAGGGGATCGGGCTTGACGTCAGCCGCAAGGGTCACAGACCCAAGGGTCACAGACCCAAGGCCCCCGGACAAAGCTCCGGTCGAACGCAGCGGCCTCCTCCCGCGCGCTCCCGTCCCCTTTCGTCGCGCCGCCTCCAATCCCCTCGCCGCCGCCTCGAGTCTTCCGGCAAGGGTTACGAGCAGGCGCATGAGCTCCGCTTGGGCCTTCATGCTCACCGGTATCTTCCTGTCACCGCTCATCGCCAACAGCACCCCTCGCTTTCTCGCTCCCGTAAATCTCCAGGGCCTCGACAAGCCAGAACGGCTGGTCGCCGACGCCTCCCGCAAGGAGCAAAGCGCCGGTCGCCTCCATGACAAAAACCATCCTCATGAGATCGCAGGTCTCGGGCGTAATGTAACTCAACGGACACTCGTAAAGGCGCAGTCCACCCATGGAAAAGACCTTGGAGGCGCCGCATCGCTCGAGCTCCTCCGCCACCACGGCGCTGTAGCGCCCTACGCAGCGGGCCTCGTCGCTCAGGCCGAGTCTGTTTCCACAGTTGCGCTTTCTCCTGTCGTCTTCTCCGCACCGCCCGCACTGGAAGGGGCTTTCGCCGCGGCCCGCGAGGAGGGCCCAGCGAAAACCCACGGTCAGTTTTTTCGCTGGCCCTCGCTGAGTCTCGCCTGCGACTCCATGGCCGCCACGATCTCGAGCACAAGCTCCGTGTCGGCCGTGTCGTAGAACTCGGCCGGGTCCGTCACCTCCCGCCCGCCGATGTAGTAACCGCTCACCTGCTCGACGTTCTCGACGAACTGTCTGCGCTGCACGGCCTGCCCGGCCTCGGCGGCCTTCAGGGGATCGGAGACACCGCCGGTCCTCGCCGCCAGGATGCGCGAGTAGTGCTGGACCCTCGAATAGGGCACGAACCGCAGCCTCACCACGCAGGGCTCGTCGGAATCGCGGTTTCCCCCGTACTCGGGGACGTATTCGATGATCGTGTCCGGGTCGAAAGATATGATCGCCATCTCTCACCTCTCATACGGCCGCGGCCGTGTTCTTGAGCAACACCCCCACGAGGTACTTCGTCGTCTCGTTGTACAGTCCCTCGTAGGAGAGCGTTATCATGGGGTCCTTGTCGAGGTTGTAGTCCGGTTTGCCTCCCGTGCGGACAACCCGCGGCACGTCGATGTAGAGGTGGTGGTTGTGGCCCGTGCCGGCCTGGGTGCCCGTGTCCCAGTCGAGAAGGAAGTTCGTCTCGCCCGTCGAGGCGACCCAGTTGTTGAACTCGTCGGCCGACGAAAAGCCCGAGGCCGGGTCCTCCCAGTCGATGGTGAGCTCCAGGGAGACCTTGAACCTGCCGAGCCTCGTCCTGTCCGGGTAGTCGAGCCCCGAAAGGCGCAACGCGTCCTCCATGCCGTTCTCGACCTTCACGGTCACCTTGTCGGGCTTGAGCCGTGTGGCCGAGGCCATGGAGAAGTCCGTGTAGTCCGGCGCCGTGCCGCCGCGGGTTATGGTGCCGGTGTAGACCTTGAGGTTGTTGTAGTCGCATCTGAGGTTCTCGGCGGCGAAGACGGGGCTTCCGATCTCGGCCGTCACCGTGTCGCGGTACTGGCCGAAGAGCTCGGCCGTGAGCTTGAGCGGAGCCCCCACTTCCTGCTCGAAGGTGAGGGCCGAGACGCGCCCGCCCACGAAGGGCCAGTTCTTCATGGCCGTCCCCTCGTTTATGTTGACGTTGAGGGTGAGCGCCTTCGCGCCGAGGTTGGAGGCGTCGAAGGGATTGTGGACGGGATAGAACATGTGGTGGTACTGGCCCGTCGTCCCGTTCTGGCCGGAGCTCGCCTTGCCGAAGAAGTGCTTCAGGATCGTCCCCACCATGCCCTTCGTCGAGCCCGCCTCGGTGAAGAAGGGCGTTTCGATGGAGCCGCTCCACTTGCGGCTCATGCGCGATACCGCCCGCTCGCCGAGCGCCGCGGCCTCGCCGCGGTACTCCTCGCGGCGGCGCTCCTCGAACTCCATATCGGGGATCGGCGGCGTGAGCACGGGGATGAACCCCACGGTCGTCGACTCCTTCACTCCGCGCGCCGCCTCCTCACCGACGGCGAGGTATAACCTGTTCTCCGCCATCTCCAGCTACCTCCTTCTCTCCATGAGCGGGACGCCTTCTCAACGGGCGGCCTCAGGTCGACTCCCTGTAACGGAGCCGTACCGAGGCGCTCACCGTCGCGAGCTCTCCGCGCACGGCCACCCGTCCCTCGTCAACGTCGACGAGGCTTACGGGCTTGTCGGCGGCGAGAGCGCCGCTGTTCAGATTGTTCACCGTCAGAGCCTCTCTGATGTCGTGTATCCATCTCTGGAGCGAACCCACGAGTTCGCGGCGGTGACCGCGCAAAAAGACCTTCACTTCGAAGAGCACCTCCACGTACGTCGGTCTCAGGCCGTAACTGCGCTCGAAGTTCTCGCCCCGGTACTCGACGACACCCGCC
>DRME01000130.1 GCA_011375175.1 Deltaproteobacteria bacterium
AAACTTTTAACGCCCTGCGGGTCACCCCGATTTTGCAAGCAAAATCGGGGTGACCCGCAGGGAATTAAAAGTCTTTGAAGGGGGTCTGGGGGAAACTTTCTACAGAAAGTTTCCCCCAGGGTAATCAACCCCGCCTGGCGCGACCCGATCCACCCATCGGGGGCCGCCGACCCAAGTTCCCTCAACCCTCACTTTCCTCGGGCTTCTCTTCTCTCCCGCCCTCGGCCGGGCCGTGGGTGCCGTCGGCGAGGCTCACCTTGGTGAGCATGTGTCCCATCTTCTCCTTCTTGACCTTCAGGTACTGGACGTTGCGGCGATGGGGCACCGCCTCTATGGGCACCCGCTCCACTATCTCGAGACCGTAACCCTCCAGGCCCACGATCTTCTTGGGGTTGTTCGTCAGGATGCGCATCTTCTTCACGCCCAGGTCGAGCAGTATCTGCGCCCCCAGGCCGTAGTCGCGGAGGTCGGCCTTGAAGCCGAGCCTTTCGTTGGCCTCCACCGTGTCCAGTCCCCGGTCCTGGAGGTCGTAGGCCCGGAGCTTGTTGACGAGTCCGATGCCGCGCCCTTCCTGGTGCATATAGAGGAGCACGCCGGCGCCTTCCTTATCTATCATCTTCATGGCGTTCTTGAGCTGCTCGCCGCAGTCGCACCGCTGCGAGCCGAATACGTCGCCCGTGAGACACTCCGAGTGCACCCGCACGAGCACCGGCTTTTCCGGGTCTATCTCCCCCTTCACCAGCGCCAGGTGCTCGTGGAAGTCCACGTCGTTCTCGTAGGCGACGGCCCTGAACTCGCCGCCGTAACGGGTGGGCACCCTCGCCTCGGCCGCCCGGCGCACGAGCCTGTCCTTCTTGAGCCGGTACTCTATGATGTCGGCGATGGTCACGATCCTGAGATCGTG
Organism: Deltaproteobacteria bacterium; assembly: GCA_011375175.1. Taxonomy (NCBI): domain Bacteria; kingdom Pseudomonadati; phylum Myxococcota; class Myxococcia; species Deltaproteobacteria bacterium. The sequence continues at coordinate 905 of DRME01000130.1, forward strand.
CTCTCTTGCGAAGACCTCCAGGTCCGGCATACGAGCCATGGAGCCGTCGTCCCGCATGATCTCGCAGATAACGCCAGCCGGCTTCAGTCCCGCAAGGCGCGCAAGGTCGACCGACCCCTCGGTCTGTCCCGTCCTGACGAGCACCCCGCCGTTTCTCGCCCGCAGCGGAAAGATGTGACCGGGCCGCACCAGGTCCTCGGGTCTCGCGCCGTCACGCACCGCCGCCTGTATGGTCACCGCCCGGTCTCCGGCCGATATGCCGGTGGTGACGCCGTACTTGGCGTCTATAGACACGGTGAACGCCGTCCTGTAGAGCGAGGTGTTGTCGTCCACCATGTGGGGCAGGCACAGCTCGTCGGCCTTCTCTTCCGTGAGCGTAAGACAGATGAGCCCCCTTGCAAAGCGGGCCATGAAGTTTATGTCCTCGGCCGTCACCAGCTCGGCCGCCATGCAGAGGTCCCCCTCGTTCTCACGGTCCTCGTCGTCGACGAGTATGACCATGCGTCCCTTCTTTATATCCTCCAGCGCTTCCTCTATCCTCTTCACCGCCATCTTCTCACCTCCGGCCCTTCGGCGGCCGGCCCATTCCGCGACTTCCCGGGGTCGGCCCCCGGCGTCGCGCCGCGGCCGAGCTTCCTTTCACCGCCGGGACAGTCGAGCGGCCGCGGCGCGACGGCCCCGGCGCTCACTTGAGAAAACCGTGCTCACCGAGAAACGCCTCGGTGATGACTTCCCTCTTCTTTGTGTCACCGGCGCCCTTGAGCAGACGCTCCACGTACTTTCCGATTATATCGGTCTCCACGTTGACGCCGTCTCCCTCGCCCTTGAAGCGGAGGTTCGTCAGCCTGAGCGTATGGGGGATGACGGCCGTGGTGAACCCCTCGTCCGTGAGGGAGGCCACCGTGAGGCTTATGCCGTCCACCGCCACCGAGCCCTTGGTGACGAGTTGTCCCATGAGCGCAGCCGGCAGGGAGAACTCGAAATCCACGTACCCCTCCCTCGCCGTCCTGCGCCGTATGACGCCGCGACCGTCGACGTGGCCGGTGACGAGATGTCCGCCCAGGGGTTTCGAGAGCGTAAGCGCCCGCTCGAGGTTGACCCTCTCGCCCGGGACGACTCTCCCCAGCCCCGTGAGTCTGAGCGTCTCCTCCGACATGTCGGCCGAGAAGGTCCCGCCCCTCTTTTCAACCACCGTAAGGCACGCGCCGTTTACGGCGATACTGTCGCCGATGGAGACCTCGCCGAGCGGCAGGCCCGTTTCAACGGTTATTCTACCAAAAGAGCCTCTTTTTTCAACAGATATTACCCTGCCGAGGTCCTCGATTATGCCGGTGAACATCTCACCCTCCGACCGGGCCGCCGGGCACGGCGGCCCCCTCGAAAAGTCCCTCGACGAGCACGTCCCCGCCCACGCGCCTCGCCGTGAGCTCCCGCAGTCTCGGCGCCTCTCCGAGGGCGGTGACGGCGAGTGGGCCGAAGGCGGCGAGCCCTTCGCCGCCTATGAGCATGGGCGCGAAGAAGAGCACGAGCCTGTCCGCGAGGCCGGAGCGGACGAGGGAGGCGGCGAGCGTGGAGCCCCCCTCGACGAGAACGCTCGTCACGTCGCGGCGTCCGAGTTCGGCGAGCACGGCGTTCAGGTCTACGAGCCCGCCGGCCCCGGCCCCCGCCTCGACTACCTCCACGCCGCGCCCGGCAAGGGCCGCGGCCTTCCCTCCACCGGCCCCGGCGACGGTGAAGACCGTCACCGGGGCCGAGGGGGAGGCCGAACGCACGAGCCTGCTTTCAAGCCCCAGCGACAGCCCCTCGTCTACGATTACGCGCAGCGGCGCACGCCCCTTCACGTGCCTTACGGTGAGCTCGGGGTCGTCCTTGAGGACCGTGCCGGCCCCCACCATGACGGCGTCGGAACGGGCGCGCATCCTGTGCACGAGCCGCCTCGCGGCCGTCCCCGTTATCCACCGCGACTCCCCCGCCGACGTGGCCGTCCTGCCGTCGAGCGAGCAGGCGAGCTTGAGCGTTACGAAGGGAAGACCGGTGGTGATGTGCTTGTTGTAGGCCTCGTTGAGCCGCAGGCATTCGGCTTCCCTCACGCCCGTCACCACCTCTACGCCGGCGCGGCGGAGCTCCGCCGCTCCCGCGCCGTTTACGCGGGGGTTGGGATCGAGCGTGCCCACGAATACACGCCTCACACCGGCCTCGATGAGCGCCGCCGCGCACGGCGGGGTCCTGCCGTGGTGGCGGCACGGCTCGAGGGTGACGTACACGTCCGAGCCCCGGGCAAGAGGGCCCGCGGCCCTGAGGGCCGCCGCCTCGGCGTGCTCGCTGCCGGCGCGCCTGTGCCAGCCGCAGCCCACGACCCGACCGTCGCTGACGATTACGCAGCCCACCGCCGGGTTGGGACTCGTGGCGCCCAGCCCCCTGCGGGCAAGCCGCAGGGCCTCCCCCATGTAACGCTCGTGAGGGTTCAAACGGGCCGTCAACTCCCTCCGCCCCTGTTCCCGCCGTCGAGAAGGTCCTTTAGCTCGCGCATGAACTCGTTTATGTCCCGGAACTCCCGGTAGACCGAGGCGAAACGCACGTAGGCCACCTCGTCAAGCCCGCGCAGCTCCTCCATGACCGCCTCGCCTATGGCCGCGCTCGAGACCTCGCGTTCGCCGCTCCCGACAAAGCGCATCTCCACCCGGTCGATGGCCTCCTCTACGGCGTCCATGGCCACGGGGCGCTTCTCGCACGCCTTCCTAAGCCCCTTCAGTATCTTGGTCCTGTCGAAGAGCTCCCTTGTCCCGTCCTTCTTTATCACGTGGGGCAGCAGCTCCTCGACACGCTCATAGGTGGTGAACCTCTTCGAGCACCGCAGACACTCGCGCCTGCGCCTCGTGGCGTCGCCGTCCTGCGAGAGCCTCGAATCTATGACCTTGTCCTCTATGTGGCCGCAGAAAGGGCACTTCATGGAGAGTAATGATACTGGATTGCGGTAAAAAAGACAAGAAATCTTTGACCCTTGCGGCCGCGCCGCCCCGACTGGCGCAAAGGGCCGGAAGGAAAGACGGCGAGGGGGCGCGGGAAGCAAACGCCCCCTCCGTCCCGGCGCCACGGCGCCGGTCCCCACTTCAAATACCCTGGGGGAAACTTTCTGTAGAAAGTTTCCCCCAGACCCCCTTCAAAGACTTTTGATTCCCTGCGGATCACCACGATTTTGCAAGCAAAATCGTGGTGATCCGCAGGGCGTTTAAAGTTTTTGGAGGGAGTCTGAGGGAACCTTTTTACAAAAAGGTTCCCTCAGGGTAATCAATCAGAGTTTCCTTAGGTATTACCAAAGTCTTTGAAGGGGGCGTCCTGCCCGCGGCGGCTGCCTCATGGGGGCTGTGCCGGGGGTTCGGGCCGCAAAGGCGTAAAAAATCCCGCCTGGCGCGGGCCGAACCCCCGGTACAGCCGAAGAACCCAATAACATACGATGGGGCAGCGGGAAGCGCGGGCCTGTGGCCCTTCTACAGAAAGTTTCCCCCAAAGCAACAAAATATAACTAACATACCTCTTTGGACAATAAAAAGAGGTAATACAGCGGGATTGTGATTTTTATCCTCAAGTATTTTCGATGGCGTCCGTAATATATACTGAACAAAGCGGGACAGTGCGAGGATGCACGCCACCACGGCGGCGGAGATGGGCCGCAGCGAAGGTTACGAGGGAGGTCGGAGGAGAGCGTCATGAGCAAACTTCAGGGAACGGTCGAGGCCGTCGGCATAACCGAGCTGCTCAGGATACCGATAACATCGAGGAGGACGGGCGAGTTGCTGGTGGCCACTCAGGAGAACGAAGGGCGGCTCATATACGACTCGGGCAGGCTTGTGAGCGCCACCATGGACGCACTGAGCGGCAGCGAGGCGCTCAGCGAGATACTGAGGTGGGACGAAGGGGTCTTCGAGTTCCGCGAGGGTGTCCGCCCCGGCGGCGGGGAGCGCGACCCGCGGCTCAACAACATCCTCATCGACGAGCTGAAGAAGTGGTACGCCAGCAGGATTACGGCCCGTGAAGCCGGCTCTGCGGCGCCCGATGTGAACGCCGCCGTCCATGACAACATCGTGCCGCTCAACGGCCGCCCCCGCCAGGTCCCGGCGGAAGAGACCTCCGCTGCCGCGCCTCCTTGCGGCGAGACACTCGGCGCGGCGAGACTCGACAGGCGGGGCAACGCCATCACAAAGCGCGGCGACTTCACGCAGCGCGACGGCGCAATGGCCGCCATAGCACACCAATACCTTTCGCCACTCTCCGAAGAGCTCGGCCTCGGTCCGGTCCGCACGATTACGATCGAAGGCTCCACCGGCCGGTCGCTTGGGGTGGCCTTCGAAGGCGAAGAGCTTCTGGCCGTCACCGCCCGGCAGGGCGCGGACATGGAGGAACAGGTGGAAAGACTCAGGCAGGGCTCGGGCTGAACGAGCAACCGCCGGGGAGGAGGGGCTGATGAAGAACGCCGAACAGATCGTAAACGAGCTGAAGTCCATCGACGGCTGCCTCGGCGCCGTCCTGACACGGGGCTCCGAGTGCATGGTCTCATGTCTGCCCTCGGTGGTGGACAGGGGAAGGCTCGGCCGCGTGGCGGCGACGATACACAAGCTCTCGCTCACGGCCGCCAAGGCCGGCTACCCGGAGAGCGATGTCTGCGTCCGCTACGCGAACGCGGCGCTCTTCATCTTCCCCCTGGGCGCCGGGGGTTACGTTGCGCTCCTGTGCCGCCCCGACGTCTCGGGCGCGGCCGTAAAGATCTTCGCCGGCGTGGCCGTGGACGAGCTTCGACACCTGCAAAGCGATGCGCAAGGCCTCGACGCCGGGCCCACCGGAGACCTGGACGCCTTCTGCCGCAACCACGCCGGCCGGCTCGACGCCCTCAGAAAGATATTCGTCTCCCATGTCGGCCCCATAGGCAAAAGGCTCTTCGACAAGCACCTCAGGCAGTGGGCCGCCGAGGAGGGCGCCGACTGGGCGAGGATCGAAAGATTCAGGAGCGCCATCGCCGCCGAGATAGAGGACAGCGACGGCCGCTACGAACTGGTCAGCAGCAAGTACTGGGGGAGCGGAAAGGGCAACGCACCGACCCGCAGCACGCGCTGAAGGAGGCATTCAACAACGAACGCAGAGGTGAACGATGAGCATCAAATCGCAGATACTGTTTTCCGTCGGAACACTCGTGGCCCTCATAGTGGCGGTCGGCAGCGGCATGATCTACGTGACCTCGACCCTTAGCGCCGCCAGTCTCCACACCGACCTGTCGGGCCGCCAGCGCGCCCTCTCCCAGCGCACCGCCAAGGAGGCGCTCATATACGCAGCCGAGCCGACAAAGGAGAACGCCGGAAAGCTGAAGACCACGCTTACGGTCTTCACCAAGTCCATAGAGGGGATGCTCAACGGCGGCTCCGTCCCCATGAGCGCCGACAACAGCAACTACAAGTTCATACCGAGGGTGGCCGACGCCGAGGCCCTCGGCCACGGACAGCGCGAACTCGAACTCTGGAAACCCATTCGCGCCGCCGCACAGCGGCTCATCGCCTCGAAGGGCAAGGACAGGGACGCCCTGCGCTACGTGGTGGACCACAACATGGAGCTCTTCGCCGCGGCCAATGACATGACCAACCGCCTCGCCGACGCCACCGCCGAGAACGCCCGCTTCATGCTCGTCGTCGAGGTGCTCATACTGGCGCTCAGCCTCACCGCCGGAGTGGTGGCGCTGCTGGTCGGCAGGCGGGTGTCGTCGGCCATCGTCGATCTCACCGACCATGCCGACATCATAAGCCGCGGCGAGATAAACAAGCCCGTTCCCACCGACGGTCCCGGCGAGGTCGCCGTTCTCGGAAAATCGCTGGACCGCATGCGCATAAGCCTCAAGAAATCGATGGAGATGCTCAGCCGGGCGGACATCGCCTGACCCGGCGCCGCCCCATCACCCGACCGAGAGAAAGGGACGGCCCGCGCGGGCCGTCCCTTTTCACGCCCCGCGCTTCCCGCGGACCCGCCTACGCCAGTCCGGTCCGCGAGGTGCACTCGTCGATCCACCTCAGGTAATCGCCGTTCCCCGAGGCTATCTCCAGGGCCACCACCTCTGGCACCTCGTAACCGTGCAGCTCCCTTATCCTCGCCGTAAGCTCCTCAACGAGCCCGCCCCTGGTCTTCATGACGCAGAGCACCTCGGCCTCGTCGCATATCTCTCCCTTCCACCTGTAGATCGACCTCACACCGGAGACGATATTGCAGCAGGCGGCAAGCCCCTCGTCGACGACGGCCTTTGCGATGGCCGCCGCCTCGTCAACGCCGGAGGCGGTGGTCATGACCACAAAATATCCTTCCATCTGTCGAAAACCTCCTCCAAGAGTGGATGCCCCCGGCCGCAGGCGCGGCGGGCGCCCCGCAAGAGGCCGTCACAGCCGGCGGCTCACCTTTCGGCACGGGCCGGCCCCGCGCCGTGAGGCCGCCGCTCCAGGTAGGACGCCGCTATCCAGCTCATGATCTTCGCCCCTATGGCTATGGCGTCCTCGTCGACGTCGAAGGTCGAGCTGTGGAGCGGCGATGTTATGCCCCTTTCGCTGTTGCCCGTACCAAGCCTGAAGAGCACGCCCGGCACCCGTTCGGCGAAGAGCGAGAAGTCCTCGGCGCCCATCATGGGGTCTGCCATGCGCCTGACTCCGCCCACGCCCAGCACGTCGGCCGCGCAGCGGGCCACCAGAGAGTCGAGCCGCTCGTCGTTTCGCACCGAGGGATTGCCCTTTATGATCTCCATGTCGTAGCCCGCCCCCATGCACGTGGTGACGCCTTCGAGCACCTCCTCGATGAAACGGGGCACCTGCTCGCGCAGGGAACCGTCCAGCGTCCTGATGGTGCCCTCCATCACCACCTTGTCGGCGATTATGTTTTCGGCCCTGCCTCCGTAGATGGTGCCTATGGATATGACGGCCGGGCGCAGCGGGTTTGTGCGCCTGCTCACTATGTGATGGATGGCGTTTATCACCTGTGAAGCGACGAGCACGGCGTCGACCGTCTGGTGGGGACGCGAGGCGTGGCCGCTGCGCCCCTTGACGGTTATCCTGACCCTGTCGGCCGAGGCGGTCATGATGCCCGGCCTGTGTCCGATGGTGCCGACCTCCATCTCCGGGAAGCAATGGAGCGCGACGATGGCCGCCACCTCCGGGTCCTCGAGCGCCCCGTCCTCTATCATGGCGCCGGCCCCTCCGAAACTGCGCTCCTCGGAGGGCTGGAAGAGGAACTTGACGTTTCCCCGCAGATGGGCGCGCACCGAGGCGAGCACCTCGGCAGCCCCCATGAGCACCGCCGTGTGCACGTCGTGGCCGCAGGCGTGCATAACGCCGGGCACGCTGGAGGCGTACTCCACGTCCTTGCAGTCGTCTACGGGCAGCGCGTCCATGTCGGCCCTGAGCGCAACCGTCGGGGCGCCGTCTTCGGCCGCGCCGCCGCGCAGAAGACCCACCACGCCGTAACCTCCCACGCCGCGCCTCACCTCTATGTCGGCCGCCTCGAGCACGCCGGCCACAAAGGCGCTCGTATCTTTCTCCTGGCCCGAGAGCTCGGGGCGGCTGTGTATCTCGCGCCTGAACTTCACCAGACGCCCCGCTATGGCGTCGACCCTCTCTTTTATGAGCGGCAACAACGGAGCCGACACGCCCGACTCGCCGCCCGCCTTCTCCACGATCTTCATGCAACGACCTCCGAAACTCACAAAGACATCGGGAAACTCCGATTAATTACCCTGAGGGGACCTCTTTGTAAAAGGGTCACAGACCCGCGGTCCCCTGGAGGTTCGGGCCGCGCCAGGCGGGACTTTTTACGCCTTTGCGGCCCGAACCTCCAGGGGACCGCCAAGCATCCGAACAAATCAGAGCTTCCCTTACACGAACCCGCCTGAAGAGGCCCGGCTTCCCCGGCCGTCACCGGCATACTCCACCCCGTCTCGGGTCTCCGGCGCCCCTGGCCTCCCCCCTTTCGTCGACGGAGACGGCGTTGACGCCGCCGAAGAAGAGGTCTCTTCCCTCCCATCTCCTGAGGGGGACGCCGAGTTCCTCGAGCTCGCGGAGCACGCCGGCCTCGATGCCCCCTTCCACGTGGAGAAGGCCGTCCTCGAGGTGGACCCGCGGGGCGCCGACGGCCCGGTCCACGGCGAGGCCGTGGTCGATCATGTTCACGAGCACGCTCACGATGGCGCTCCTTATGCGCCGCGACCCGGCGCTGCCGAGCACTATGCGGCGTCTTCCGTCGCCGACGGCCACGGTGGGGGCCATCATCGACGAGAGCCGGACGCCGGGGCCCTGTCGATGGAAACCGAGGGGGTTTACGTCGTGCTCGCCGAGCATGTTGTTGAGCATTATGCCCGTGGCCGGCACCATGTAGCCGCACCCCTCGCCGTTGGATGTCGTAATGCTCACGGCGTTGCCGAGGCCGTCGACGACGCTTATGTGGGTCGTGCCGCCGACGACCGACGACCCGGCGAGCGCCGCGGCAACGGCGGCGGCCATGGCGGCCGCCTCGGAGTCCGCCCCGGGAAGTGAGCCGTCGTAGAGGGAGGCGAAGAAGCCGCCCTCGCCCCTGCGGCGCTCGACCATGCGCATCGTCTCGTAGCGCAGCCTCAGGGCCTCGACACCGCAGGGGGCGAGCCTTGCCACCCCGAAACGCTCCAGTATCTTGAGCGCGAGGGCCACGAGGCATCCGCCCGACGACGGCGGCGGATTGGTATGGACCGTCCAGTCCCGGTAGGAGAAGACGAGGGGACGGCGCACCTCCACGCGGTAGTCCGAGAGGTCTTCGGCCGTGATGAGTCCCCGGCGGCCGAAGCTGTCGAGGATGCGGCCGGCGAACTCGCCGCCGTAAAAGGCGTCGAGCCCTCCGGCGGCGAGACGTTCGAGGGTGTCGGCCAGCGCCGGATTGCGCAGTATCTCGCCTTCGCCGAGCAGCCTGCCCCCTGGGGCGAAGACGGCCCGCGCCTCGTCGCTTGCCGTGAGCATGGGCGCCAGTATCTCGTGGAAGCGCGCCTGGCCCGCCGTAAGCCTTACGCCCTCCCTGGCGTAACGCACCGCCGGGGCCGCGAGGTCCGCAAGCTCCATCGTGCAGCGCCGCTCGTGCACGACGGCCAGCCCCTTGAGAACTCCGGGCACCGCCGCGGCGCCGCGGCCTATGTAGAAGGACTGGACGGCGCCGCTGAAGCTCACGTCGGCCCTGAAGAACTCCGCCTCGTCCGTGCGTGAGCGTCCCCTGCCCGGCACATCGGGAAAGAAGTCGTAGAGCTCCGCCTCCGACGGCGTCACGGAGAGAAGGAACCCCCCTCCGCCCGGGCTCGTCATGGCCGGCTCGGCCGCGAAGGAGGCAAGCGCCGCCGCAAGGGCGGCGTCGAAGGCATTGCCGCCCCTGTCGAGGACCTCGCGGCCCGCCATGGCCGTGAGCTCGTGTCCCGCCGCCACCAAGCCCTTCATACGCGCCTACTCGAGCTCGCCGCGCAACAGGTCTACAAGCTCCTCCACCACGGAGGCGAGCTCCCCGCTCTCGCGCCAGCGCGCAAGCTGCCGCATGGCCCCGCCCCCCGCGGCCACAGCGGCCCGCACCCTGTCGGCGTAGCCGAGCGTGCCGAGCTCATCCATCTCACGGCGAAGCATGTCGAGGAGACGGAGCACCGAGTCGCTCGCGCTGTCCGTGCCCACCCCCCCGGCGTCTATGAGCAGCGCGTCGAGGCCGTAGCGGCAGGCCCTCCACTTGTTCTCCCTGATTATGGCCGGATGCGTCCTTTCGCAGGGCACGCCGGCGTCGAAGTCGCGGGAGAACCGCACGACGAGGGCCTGGATGAGCGCCGCCACGGCGCAGATCTCGCCGAGCGTGCTCGGCACGTCGCACACCCTCGCCTCGATGGTGCCGAAGTCTGGATGGGGACGGACGTCCCACCATATGTCGCGGAAAGAGCGTATGGTGCCGGTCGCCTTGTACTTCTCGATGATATCGACGTAGTCGCGCCAGTCGTCGAAGTAGAAGGGAAGCCCCGCGATGGGGAGTGTTTCGAAGACCTTGGTCCTGTAGGACATGAGCCCCGTGAACTCCCCCTCCCAGAAGGGCGAGTTGGCCGAGAGGGCGAGCAGCTTGGGCAGATGCTCCACGAGCCTGTTCATCACGTATACGCACTTCTCGCCGCCGCCCACGCCGATGTGGACGTGGAGGCCGAAGATGTTGAAGCGGCGGGCCACGTACTGCAGATCGTCCAGGAGCCGGCGGTAACGGGGCTTGGCCGTCACCTGCTGATCGCGCCACGGAGAGAATGGATGGGTGCCCGCGCAGCACACGAGTGTCGAGCGGCGGGCCGCCTCGGCCACTACGGCGCCGAACTTCTCCCTCAGGTCGCGTTCAGCCTCGGCCACGTCGGCGCAGACCGATGTCACGACCTCGATGTTGCTCAGCATGAGCTCGTGCTTTATGGAGTCGCCGAAACGCGATGACCCCAGGGCGTCGATGATGGCGGTGGACGCCGGAACAAGCGACATGTCGGAGCCGTCCACAAGCTGCGCCTCGACCTCGATGCCGACGGTGAATTCCCTTGAAGTCTTGAAAATAACAGCCATGGGGCTCCTTCGCCGCCTTTACCTTTAATTACCCTGAGGGAACCTTTTTGTAAAAAGGTTCCCTCAGACTCCCTCCAAAAACTTTTAACGCGAGTTGGTTTCCCCCTGTTTTGCCAAGCAAAACAGGGGGAAACCAACTCGTATTAAAAGTCTTTGAAGGGGGTCTGGGGGAAACTTTCTA
>DRME01000131.1 GCA_011375175.1 Deltaproteobacteria bacterium
ACTCTGGGGGAAACTTTCTGTAGAAAGTTTCCCCCAGGCCCCCTTCAAAGACTTTTAATACGAGTTGGTTTCCCCCTGTTTTGCCAGGCAAAACAGGGGGAAACCAACTCGCGTTAAAAGTTTTTGGAGGGAGTCTGAGGGAACCGTGGGTCTGTGACCCTTTTACAAAAAGGTTCCCTCAGTTCTTCTCCTTGTCTACGATTTTATCTTTACTGAGCCAGGGCATCATGGCCCGCAGTTTACGGCCCACTTCTTCTATGGGGTGGGACTCTCCGGCCCGCGTGAGGGCCGTGAAGACCGGCTTGTTGGCGCGGTTTTCGAGCAGCCATTCGCGGGCGAAGCGGCCGCTCTGTATTTCGGCGAGTATTCTCTTCATCTCCCGTCTCGTCTCGTCGGTCACCACGCGGGGTCCTCGGGTGAGGTCTCCGTACTGGGCGGTGTTGCTTATGGAGTAGCGCATGTTCGATATGCCTCCCTCGTAGATGAGGTCCACGATGAGCTTCATTTCGTGGAGGCACTCGAAGTAGGCCATCTCCTCCGGGTAGCCCGCCTCGACGAGCGTTTCGTAGCCCGCCTGTATGAGGGCCGACACTCCGCCGCAGAGCACGGCCTGCTCGCCGAAGAGGTCTGTTTCGGTCTCGTCCTTGAAGGTCGTCTCGATGATGCCGGCGCGGCCTCCGCCGTTGGCGCTCGCGTAGGCGAGGGCCACGGCGAGGGTGTCGCCCGAGGGGTCCTGGTGGACGGCCACGAGGGTGGGCACGCCGCCACCCCTGGTGTACTCGTGGCGCACGAGGTGTCCCGGCCCCTTGGGGGCCACCATGAAGACGTTGACGTCGGCGGCCGGCACTATCTGGCCGAAGTGTATGTTGAAGCCGTGGGCGAAGGCCAGGTAGTCGCCGCCCTTGAGGTTGGGGGCGATCTCTTGACGGTAGACCTCGCCCTGGAGCTCGTCGGGGATGAGCACCATGACCACGTCGGCCCACGCCGCCGCCTCGGCCACCGTCTTCACGGTCACGCCGGCGGCCTCGGCCTTCTTCCACGAGGAGCCGCCAGGCCTGAGCCCCACGCAGACCTCGACGCCGCTGTCGCCGAGGTTTTGCGCATGGGCGTGGCCCTGGCTTCCGAATCCTATGACGGCCACCTTCTTCGACCGTATCTTCCCGAGCTCTGCGTCCCTGTCGTAATAAACCTTCATCTACGCTTATCCTCCGGTGTTTTTTTTCTTCGTCCTCGTCCTTGCTGACCTTGCCGTCTTGGGGCTGCGGGCCATGGCTATGCGGCCCGTGCGCACTATCTCCTTTATGCCGAACGGCCGCAGCAGCTCGAGCATGGCCTCGAGCTTGTCCTCGTCGCCCGTAACCTCAACGGTGTAGCTTGCGGGACTCACGTCTATGACCTTGGCCCTGAAGATGTCGATTATGCGCAGTATCTCGGCGCGGTTGTCGGCCGTGGCCGACACCTTCACCATCGCCAGCTCGCGCTCTATGTGGGCCTCGTCGGTGAAGTCGTAGACCTTTATGACCGGCACGAGCTTGTTGAGCTGCTTTGTTATCTGCTCCAGTATCTTCTCGTCGCCGCCGGACACTATGGTCATGCGGGAGACGGACGGGTCCGTCGTCTCGGCCACGTTCAGGCTCTCGATATTGAAACCCCTCCCTGAAAAGAGTCCCACCACGCGCGAGAGCACGCCGAATTCGTTCATGACCAGGATAGAGATTATATGACGCACGCAACCTCCTTAAGGCTCGAGGGGGCGCAAGGCCGCATCCGCCCCTCGCACCGTCGCTGTTTTCTCGACCCGCGCGGCGTCCCCTCAGACGAGGAGCATCTTGCTCAGCGGCTGGCCCGCGGGCACCATGGGATAGACGCCGGCCTCGGGGTCGACGACGAAGTCCATGAGCACGGGACGGTCACTGACCTTGAGGGCCTCCCTTATCACGCCGTCCACCTCCTCCACCCTGGAGGCCCGGAGCCCGACGGCGCCGTAGCTCTCGGCGAGCTTCACGAAGTCCGGCGCAGTGCCGATGCAGGTGTAGGAGTAGCGCCTGTCGAAGAAGAGCTCCTGCCACTGGCGGACCATGCCGAGGAAACGGTTGTTCAGTATGGCCACCTTGACGGGCAGCTTGTACTGCACGGCCGTGGCCAGCTCCTGGATGTTCATCTGTATGGAGCCGTCCCCGGCTATGTCGATGACCGTGGCCTTGGGAAAGGCCATCTGCGCGCCTATGGCGGCAGGGAAGCCGAAGCCCATGGTGCCGAGTCCCCCGGAGGTGAGAAAGGTCCTGGGTTTTTTGAACTTGAAGAACTGGGCGGCCCACATTTGGTTCTGCCCCACCTCGGTGGCGACGATGGCGTCGCCGCCGGTGAGCTCGCAGAGGCGCTCCACCACGTACTGGGGCTGGATGAGTTCTCCCTCGCGGCTGTAGGTGAGGCCGTGTGTGGCGGCCCACTTCTCCACCTGGGCCGTCCACTCCTTCATGTGGGCCCGCTGCTCCTTGAGCTCCCTGGCCGGAGGCAGAAGGCGTATCATCTCCCTGAGCACGTTCTTCACGTCCCCGACGATGGGCACGTCGACGGCCACGTTCTTGCTTATGGAAGTGGGATCGATGTCGATGTGTATCTTCTTCGAGTACGGGGCGAACTCGTCTATCTTGCCGGTGACGCGGTCGTCGAAGCGGGCGCCGACGGCGATGAGGCAGTCCGTGTTGGTCACCGCCATGTTGGCGCAGAAGGTGCCGTGCATGCCCAGCATCCCCATGAAGAGCTTGTGGTCGCCGGGAAGGGCGCCGAGGCCCATGAGCGTAGTCGTCGTCGGTATGCGCAGCTTCTCCACCAGCGTCTTCAGCTCCGGCGCGGCCCCGGAGAGGACCGTCCCGCCGCCCACGTAGAAGACCGGGCGCCTGGCCTTGACGATCATGTCCACGGCCTTCTGTATCTGCCTTTTGTGGCCCCTGTAGGTGGGCTGATAGCTGAGCATATCGACCTTGTCGGGATAGTCGAAGTCGGCCGTCGCCGTGAGCACGTCCTTTGGCAGGTCCACGAGCACGGGGCCGGGCCTGCCGGTGGTGGCCACGTAGAAGGCTTCTTTCATGATGCGCGCCAGGTCCCTTACGTCCTTTATGAGGTAGTTGTGCTTCGTGCAGGGCCTCGTGATGCCCACTATGTCGGCCTCCTGGAAGGCGTCGTTGCCGATGAGCGCCGTCGGAACCTGCCCGGTGAAGACGACCATGGGTATGGAGTCCATGTAGGCCGTGGCTATGCCGGTCACCGTGTTTGTCGCTCCCGGTCCCGACGTGACGAGCACCACGCCGGGACGGCCCGAGGCGCGGGCGTAGCCGTCGGCCATGTGGACGGCGCCCTGTTCGTGGCGGACGAGCACGTGACGCAGCGGCGCGTTGAAGAGCACGTCGTAGATGGGCAGGACGGCCCCGCCGGGAAAGCCGAATATGGTGTCCACCCCCTCCTTGAGGAGCGATTCGAGAAATATCCGTGCGCCTGTGAGTTTTTTCATAACGTTCGGGTCCTTGAACTGTGGAGACTCTGATTTATTGCACCGAGGGAACCCTTTTGTAGAGTGTCACTGACCCACGGGTCACAGACCCTCGGTTCCATCAGACTCCCTCCAGAAACTTTTTGTTCGCTCTTCGAGCCGCGTTGGTTCTCATGATCGTCCGAGGAAACGAGGTTCTTCAGCCCAAGCTGAGGAAACTCTGATTAATTATCCTGGGGGAAACTTTCTGTAGAAAGTTTCCCCCAG
>DRME01000132.1 GCA_011375175.1 Deltaproteobacteria bacterium
GAACCTTTTTGTAAAAAGGTTCCCTCAGACTCCCTCCAAAAACTTTTAATGCGAGTTGGTTTCCCCCTGTTTTGCCTGGCAAAACAGGGGGAAACCAACTCGTATTGAAAGTCTTTGAAGGGGGGCTGGGGGAAACTTTCTACAGAAAGTTTCCCCCAGTGTAATAAATCAGAGCTTCCCTAATCAGAAAATAATCAGAAATCGACGCGCGCGACGTATGAGCCCGAAGGCCGCTCTGCGTCCCTTCGTGACTACGACGCTCATGAAGATTCAACGGTTTTTCTTTGCCTACTTTCTTTTTCCCAAAAAGAAAGTAGGGGGCGGCGGGCGGCGGTGGTCTCGTCGACGCGGGCCACGTATGTGGTGTGGGGGGCGTTTTTAAGGAGCCGGGGGTCTTTTTCGGCCTCGGCTGCTATGGCTTCCATGGCCTCGATGAAGTCGTCGAGCGTTTCGGGCGACTCGGTCTCGGTGGGCTCCACCATGAGGGCTCCCTGTACGACGAGGGGGAAGTAGACGGTCGGCGGGTGGAAACCGTAGTCCATGAGGCGTTTTGCCACGTCCATGGTCGTTACGCCGTATGGGGTCAAACGCTTGTCCGAGAATACGCACTCGTGCATGCAGGGCTCGTCGTAGGGGAGGTGGTAGGTCTTTTTGAGACGCTCCTTGAGGTAGTTGGCGCTCAGTATGGCCGTTTCGCTGACGCGCCGCAGCCCGTCGTCACCGAGGCGGCGGATGTAGGCGAGGGCCTTGACCATGACGGCGAAGTTTCCGTAGAAGGCCTTGAGCCGTCCGATGGAGCGCGGGCGGTCGTAGTCGAACCTGAAGCCGTCGGGGCCTTTCGCTAACCTCGGCGTCGGCAGGTAGGGCTCGAGCGGCGCCGACACTCCGACGGGGCCGCTTCCGGGGCCTCCTCCGCCGTGGGGGGTGGAGAAGGTCTTGTGGAGGTTGAACTGTATGATGTCCACGCCGAGCCCTCCGAGGTCGACGAGTCCCATGAGGGCGTTGAAGTTAGCGCCGTCGCAGTAGACGAGACCGCCGCGGCTGTGGACGATGGCGGCGATATCCTTTATATGGCGCTCGAAGAGGCCGAGGGTGTTGGGGTTTGTGAGCATGACGGCGGCGGTCTGCTCGTCCATGACGGCTTCCACGGCCTCCGGCGTGACCACCCCGCGGCCGCCGCTCTTTACGGCCACCACGTCGAAGCCCGCGAGGGCGCAGCTTGCGGGATTGGTGCCGTGGGCCGTGTCGGGGATTATGACTTTTGTGCGACGCTCGCCGCGGTCGCGGAAGTATGCGGCCGCCATGAGCATGCCGCAGAGCTCGCCGTGGGCGCCGGCGGCGGGCTGGAGCGTGACGGCCGCCATGCCGCTGAGCCTTGTGAGGGCCTCCTCGAGCTCGCAGAGGATCTCGAGCGCACCCTGCACCGTCTCCTCGGGCTGGTACGGATGGATGGCCGAAAAACCGGGCAGGGCCGCCACTTCCTCGTTGACCTTGGGGTTGTACTTCATGGTACAGGAGCCGAGGGGATAAAAGCCCGTGTCGATGCCGAAGTTCTTCTGCGAGAGCCTGGTGTAGTGGCGCACGACGTCGGGCTCCGATACCTCGGGGAGTCCTTCGAGACAGTGGCGCAGGAGGCGCTCTCCCAGGGTCTGCGAAGGGTCTACCGCCGGGACGTCTGAAGGGGCGGGCTCCACGCCCCGCCGCCCCGGCGACGATATCTCGAAGAGAAGTCTTTCCGTCTCTTTCATGATCTCAAGGATGCTCCCTCAGGATGCTTCCCAGCGCGGCGCCGTAGCGGTCCATCTCTTCCCTGCCGACGGTCTCGGTGGCCGTAACGAGGATATGGCGGTCCATGGAGGCGAAGAACCTTTTGAGGGGCACTCCTCCGAGTATGTCTTTTTCGCGCAGCGCGGAGAGGACCTTTTCGGCGTCGCCGGGCACTTCGATGACGAACTCGTTGAACGTGGGGGCCGTGAAGGCGGGGCGCACGCCGTCCACGGAGGTGAGCGTCTTTTTGAGATACTCGGCCTTGGAGTGGTTGGTCCTTGCAAGCTCGGTGAGGCCCTCTTTTCCGAGGGCCGCGAGGTAGAGGGTGGCGGCCAGGGCCGCGAGGCCCTCGTTTGTGCAGATGTTGGACGTGGCCCGTTCGCGGCGGATGTGCTGCTCGCGGGCAGCCAGGGTGAGGCAGAAGGCCCGCCGTCCCTTTGCGTCCTTCGTCTCGCCCACGATGCGGCCCGGCATCTGCCGCACAAAGGGTCTGCGCACGGCCATGAAGCCGAGGCAGGGCCCGCCGAAGCTCTGGGGGTTGCCGAAGGACTGGCCTTCGCCCACGGCCACATCGGCCCCCAGTTCGCCGGGCGGCTTGAGCAGCGCAAGCGAGAGGGCCTCGGCCGTGACCGACACGAAGAGTCCGCCGGTGTCGCGGACGACCCAGGCCATCTCCTCCGTATCCTCGACGACGCCGAAGAAGTTGGGGCTCTGCACCACGAGGCAGGCCGTGCGCCCGTCGCAGTACTCTCTTACGGCCTCGGCGAGGGTGGCGCCCTTCTCGGTGCAGAAGGGGACCTCGACTATATCGTCCTGCGAGGCCTGAAGATAGGTCTTTATGGTCTCCACGTACTCCGGGTGGAGGGCGGAGCTGAGGAGCACGCGGCCGCGGCCCGTGGCGCGCCGCGCCAGGAGGACGGCCTCGGCGGCGGCCGAGGCGCCGTCGTAGAGGGAGGCGTTGGCCGCGTCCATGGCCGTGAGCCGGCAGACGAGCGTCTGGTACTCGAAGACGGCCTGGAGCGTGCCCTGGCTCACCTCCGGCTGGTAGGGGGTGTAGGAGGTGTAGAACTCGGAGCGCGAAAGGAGATGGCGCACCAGCGACGGTATGTAGTGGCTGTACGATCCCGCGCCGAGAAAGCTTGCAGGGCCGCCGAGAGAGCCGGGGACCGTGTTGCGGGCCGCGGCGGCCTCGAAGCGGCGGCGCAGGCGCTGCTCCGAGAGGCCCGGGCCGAGGGCGGCCGTCTTCTCTGTCTTCAGCCCGCCGAGCAGCCTGTCGGTGAGCTCCTCGATGGAGCGGCAGCCCACGGCCTCGAGCATGCGGGAGATGTCGCCGCCTGTGTGGGGGATGTAGGGCAACTTACTTTTCTTCTTCGATGAAGCCGCGGTACTCGTCGGCGCTGAGCAGCCCGTCGAGGTCGGCCTTGCTGGAGAGCTCGATCCTTATCATCCAGGCGTCGCCGTAGGGGTCGTCGTTCACCACCTCGGGGCTGTCCACGATGGCGTCGTTCACCTCGATCACCGTGCCGCTGACCGGCGAGTAGAGGTCGGACACGGCCTTGACGGACTCTACGACGCCGAAGGGCTCGTCCTTGGTCACCGTCGCGCCCTCCTGGGGCAGCTCGAGGTAAACGATATCGCCGAGCGAGTCCTGGGCGTAGTCGGTTATGCCCACCACCACGCTGTCGTTCTCCACCCTGATCCACTCGTGCTCTTTCGTATACTTGAGGTCCTTGGGAAACTCCATATGCAGCGCTCCTTTCTTGAAAGAGGGTCATGGGCCATGCGCGCCCTTAAGGGGTGCCGGCGCGCAGGGAACGTCACTTGCGCCTGTAAAAAGGCGGAGGCGTCACCACCGCAGCGGCCTCCCTGTTTCTTATCACGATATGGAAAGAGTCGCACGGCTCTTCGCCGTCGTTTCGTATGTAGGCCATGCCGATGGGCTTTTTGAGCGACGGCGAGAAGGTGCCGCTGGTGACACGGCCTATCTCTTCACCGTGGCGGGTCACGGCGTAGCCGCGGCGCGGTATGCCGGGGCCGACCATGGTGAAACCCACGAGCCTTCGCTTCAGGCCCGCGCCGCGCCGGGCAAGAAGCGCGGCCCTGCCCATGAAGTCTTCCTTGTCAAAGGCCACGAAGCGCTCGAGCCCGGCCTCCAGCGGCGTCGTCTCTTCGTCGAGCTCATGGCCGTAGAGAGGGTACCCCATCTCGAGCCTCAACGTATCGCGCGCGCCGAGCCCCACGGGCTTTATGGAAAAGCTCCGGCCCGCCTCCATGAGGGCCTCCCAGAGCGCCCGCGCCCGCCGAGGCTCTATGTATATCTCGAACCCGTCCTCGCCCGTGTATCCCGTCCTCGAGACCACGGCCTCCGAGCCGAAGAGGACGGTGGTGACGAAGCGGTAGAACTTGAGGGTCTCCACGTCGAAGTCCGCGACCCTGGAGAGCACGTCGGCCGCCCTCGGGCCCTGAAGCGCTATCTGGGCGAACTCTTCGCTGCGGTCCCGTATCTCGGCTCCTTTTCCCGCGTGCTCGACCATCCAGGAGAGGACCTTCTCCGTATTGGAGGCGTTGACGCAGAAGAGGAAACGCTCGCCGCCGAGGCGGTAGAGGACCGTATCGTCGAGCACGCCGCCGCCGTCGAGGCACAGCAGCGTGTACTGGCAGCGGCCCACGTCCATACGGGAGGCGTCGTTGGTCGTGAGCCTCTGTACGGTCTCGAGCGCCCCCGGCCCCCGCACCTCTATCTCGCCCATGTGGCTTACGTCGAAGACGCCGCAGGACGAACGCACGGCGAGGTGCTCGTCGACGACCCCCGAGTACTGTACGGGCATCTCCCACCGGGCGAACTCGACCATTCGTGCTCCGAGGGCCCTGTGCACGGCGTTGAGCGGCGTCTTCCTGAGGGTCAATATGCTTGTTCCGGATGCTGCGTTTTACGATGAGATTTTGAATTTTACCGAAAGAGGGGGCAATGTCAAAGGAAAAAATCCAGCTCCTCGAGGCAACCCTTATGAAAAAGAGGCTCCGCCTCTGCCGGAGAACCTTCGCCATCCGCCCACGGGCTGCCCCCGGGATCCTCTTCGTGACGGTACGGCGGTGTGACTAACGAGGGGGAGGAAGGGAGAAGAGAGGGCGCCCCTCTCAGTCGCAGCCCTCCGTTGCGCCCGCGGCATAGAGGACGGGGTCCTCCATGCCGGCCTCCCTGAAGCCCCGCAGCCTCAGCAGACAGGAGTCGCAGCGTCCGCAGGCGGGTCCGCTCGACCTGTAGCACGACCAGGTGAGCTCCAGCGGAGCGCCGAGCTCCGCTCCGAGCTTCACGATCTCCGACTTCCGCAGGTGGATGAGCGGCGTTACGATCCTCGCCGCCCCCGCCGCGGTTCCGAGCGCGGCGGCCCGCTCGAAGGCCCTGAAGAACTCCTCCCTGCAGTCGGGATAGCCCGAGCTGTCCTCCTCCACCGCTCCGATGTAGACGCTGCCGGCGCCGAGGACCTCGGCCCACGACACGGCGACGGCCAGCAGATGGCCGTTGCGGAAAGGCACGTAGGTGACGGGCACGCCCTCCCTGTGGAGCTCGCCTTCGGGCACTTCGATGGCCCTGTCGGTGAGCGCCGATCCTCCAATGGACCTCAGATAATCGAGCGAGACCACGAGCCGCCGCTCTATGCCGTAATGGTCGGCCACGGCCCCGAAGGCCTCGAGCTCGCGCGCCTGCGTCCTGTGGCCGTAGCCCGCATGAATTGCGGCCACGCGACGACCGTGCTCGCGCACCGCTACGGCCAGCGCCACCGTGCTGTCGAGCCCCCCGCTCGCCAGCACCACTGCATCGACCTTTGCATCCATAAAGCAAACTTTTCTCGGAGGGAAAACCTTTGCCCCCGATTCCGCGCAGCGGAATCATTCGTAATCGCGGGCGCAGCGAGGCGGTCCCGTAAGAGTTTCGGATGGAGTCCGAGGGAGGAACCCTGCCGGAAAGAGGCTCCATCAAGAAACATGGCGGAGGGTGAGGGACTCGAACCCACAAGGGCTTTCGCCCGCCGGTTTTCAAGACCGGTGCCTTACCAGTTAGGCTAACCCTCCGCGTCGCTGCTCCCCTTTTCCGGTTCGATGACTTCGAGCCCTCCCATGTAGGGTCTAAGGGCCTCGGGGACGACGACCGTACCGTCGCGGCGCTGATAGTTTTCGAGGATCGCCACCAGTGTGCGTCCCACGGCGAGTCCCGAGCCGTTGAGGGTATGGACGAACCTCGGCTTTCCTCCCATGGCGGGCCTGTATCGTATGTCGGCCCGCCTGGCCTGGAAGGCCTCGAAGTTGGAGCACGACGATATCTCGCGGTAGCGCTGCTGGCCCGGCAGCCAGACCTCGATGTCGTAGGTCTTGGCCGCCGAGAAGCCGAGGTCTCCGGTGCAGAGCGTGACGACCCGGTAGTGGAGCCCCAGCCTCCTGAGGACCTCTTCGGCGTGGGCCGTGAGCCTTTCGAGCTCGTCATAGGACGACTCGGGCGTTGCGAACCTCACGAGCTCCACCTTGTCGAACTGGTGCTGGCGGATGAGCCCCTTCACGTCCCTGCCGTAGGAGCCCGCCTCGCGGCGGAAGCAGGGGGTATAGGCCGCGTAGGCTATGGGCAGGGCCTCTTCGTCCACTATCTCCCCGCGGTGGATGTTGGTCACCGGCACCTCGGCCGTCGGTATGAGGTATAGCTCGGGCTCGGCCACCTTGAAGAGGTCTTCCTCGAACTTGGGCAACTGACCGGTGCCGACCAGGGCCAGGGCCTTGACGAGGAAAGGCGGGAGAACCTCGGTGTAGCCCTGCTCGCCGGTGTGAAGATCGAGCATGAAGTTTATGAGCGCCCGTTCGAGCCTCGCCCCGGCGCCGCGCAGCAGGGCGAAACGGGCGCCCGATATCCTGCCGGCCCGTTTCGTGTCTATTATGCCGAGCCGCTCGCCGATCTCCATGTGCTCGGCCGGCTCGAAGCCGAAACCGGGCCGCTCGCCCCAACTCCTCTCGACCCTGTTGTGCGACTCGTCGGCGCCGACCGGCACGGTGGGGTGGGGGATGTTTGGAACCGACAGGAGGAGAGCTTCCATCTCTTCATCGCAGGAGGCGAGCTCACGGTCGAGTTCCTTTACCGAGGCCGACACGCCCTTCATCTCCTCGACGAGCGCAGAGGCGTCCTCGCCCCCCTTCTTGAGCCTGCCTATCTCCTGGGAAACGGCGTTGCGCCTGGCCTTGAGCGCCTCGACCTCCCTTATGATCTCCCTGCGCCTTGCGTCGAGCTCCCTTATCCTGCCGAGACCATACCCACCCCCACGGGCGGCAAGACGCCCCTCAACCCCATCAATGTCTTCCCTCAATAACCTTATGTCAAGCATCAGCTACTTTCTGGGGGAAACTTTCTGAAGAAAGTTTCCCCCAGACCCCCTTCAAAGACTTTTAATACGAGTTGGTTTCCCCCTGTTTTGCCTGGCAAAACAGGGGGAAACCAACTCGCGTTAAAAGTTTTTGGAGGGAGTCTGAGGGAACCTTTTTACAAAAAGGTTCCCTCAGTGCAATAAATCAGAGCTTCCTTAGGATATGGGGGTGTTTCGAGGGGGAGAAATGGAGAGTGCCGTTATGAGAAGTTTTGTGATGATATCCGCGTTTGTTGCGTCGGTTCTGCTGGCGGCGGGGCCTGCGGCCGCCGCCCGGGTGGAAGTGGCCGTGGCGGCCCGGGCCGTGGAGAACAGGGAGCCCGTCGGCGTTGCCGAGACCTTTCCCGCCGACGTGGGCAAGGTCTACTGTTATACCAAGGTTGTCGGCGCGGCTGCGGGAGAGACGATAACCCATGTCTGGTACCATGGCGACAGGAAGATGGCCGAGGTGACGCTGAGCATCGGCGGGCCGAGCTGGCGCACCTACAGCTCAAAGCGCATTCTCCCTTCGTGGACGGGGCGGTGGAGGGTCGAGATCGTCGATTCCTCGGGCAACGTGATCGAAACGGTGCGCTTCGCCGTGGAGTAACCGCCGTGGCCGGTCTGCCCGTGCCGGCCGCGGCATTCCCCTGTACCGGTCGACCATGAAGCGTCGCTCTTCAAGTCCCCGCGGCAGAAGGTCCTACCTTACGGCGGCCTTCTGCGCCCTCATCGTCGTCATCGTGGCGCTGGCCGTCTTCGGAGACAAGGGACTGCTCGACGTGCTCCGGCTCATGGACGAAAAGGAGCGCATAGAGGCCGGAAACCGCGAGCTCGCCGCGGAGAACGAGCGGCTCGCCCGCGAGATAAGGCTTCTCAAGGAGGACAGGCGCTACATCGAGACCGTGGCCAGAGGCGAGCTCGGCATGGTGGGCCGCGGCGAGCTCATATACCTCTTCGACGACGGGGAGCGGCGCTGAGGGACCTTGCGCCGCGGCCGGAGACCGAGGGTTTCCTTGCCATGCACGAAATAGCCGTCAACGAGAAGATACTGGCCGCAAACGACGCCATCGCCGCCGCCAACAGGCGCTTTTTCGAGAGCCGCCGCATCTTTGCGGTAAACGTCATAAGCTCCCCCGGCTCGGGCAAGACCTCTCTCATCGAGGCCGCCGCCCGCAGGCTCGGCCCCCGCCTTCCCATGGCCGTCGTCGAGGGAGACATGACCACCGAGCTCGACGCCGAGAGGATCGGACGCTGCGGCGTTGCGGCCAGGCAGATAACCACGGGCCGCGCCTGCCACCTCGACGCCCACATGATAAGCCACGTCCTCGACTGGGTCGGCTCCCTGGAGGGACTCAGGCTCCTTATAATCGAGAACGTGGGCAACATGGTCTGTCCGGCCGGCTACGACCTCGGCGAGGCGGCGAAGATCGCCGTCATGAGCGTGGCCGAAGGCGACGACAAGCCGCTCAAGTATCCCGCCCTCTTCGCCGCGTCGCCGGTGCTCGTCATCAACAAGACCGATCTCCTCGGCCATACGGATTTCGATATGGACCGGGCTGAGGAGAACGCCAGGGCCGTGAACCCGGAGATCCGCATACTGAGGACCTCGTGCCGCACGGGCGAGGGCCTGGAGCGGTGGTGCGCCTTTCTCGAAGGGAACGCGCTGGCCCCCGAAGACTCGTCCACGCGCTGACCGCCCGCGGCTGCTTCGGGCCGGCGGCCCATGCGCAAAGGAGTGTTTTCCCCATGTGTCTTGCCGTGCCAGGGAAGGTCGTGGAACTCGGTCCGGCCGGCGCCGTCGTCGATGTGGCTGGGACGCGGCGCGAGGCGAGCACCATGCTGGTTGGGGAGCTGAGCCCCGGCGATTACGTCATTGTCCACGCCGGTTTCGTCATCGAGAAGCTCGACGCGGCCGAGGCCGAGAAGACGCTTTCGATGATAGACGAGCTCATCGGAAGTGGACGATGAGGTACGTAGACGAGTTCCGCGACCGCCGCAGGGCAGGGGAGCTCCTCGACAGGATCCGGCGGATATCGACGAGGCCGGTCCGCATAATGGAGATCTGCGGCACCCACACGCACACCATAGCCCGCTACGGCATCAGGGCGGCCCTGCCAGCTACGGTGCGGCTCGTCTCCGGCCCCGGCTGCCCGGTCTGCGTCACCTCGGCGCCCGACATCGCGCGCATCATAGAGTTCAGCCGCCGCTGCGACGTGACGGTGGCCACCTTCGGCGACATGATGCGCGTGCCGGGGCTCGACTCCTCGCTCCAGGAGGAGAAGGCCAGGGGCGGCGACATAAGGGTCGTCTACTCGCCGCTCGGCGCCCTGGAGACGGCCGGGAAGAACCCGGACCGTGAGGTCGTCCTCTACGCCGTCGGCTTCGAGACGACGGCCCCCACGGTGGCAGCCACCGTTCTGAGGGCGAAGGCCGAGGGGCTGAAGAACTTCTCGGTGCTGAGCCTCCACAAGCTCACGCCTCCGGCCATGCGGGCCCTCCTCGACTCTGGAGAGCTCGACCTCCAGGGCTTCATCTGCCCGGGCCACGTGACGGCCGTCATCGGCTCCGACGCCTACGCCTTCCTCGCCGACGAGTACGGCACTCCCTGCGTCGTCGCCGGCTTCGAGCCCGTAGACGCCGTCTACGGCATCCTCAGGCTCGTGGAGCAGATAGAGCAGGGCCGCTCGGAGATCGAGGTGGGCTACAGCCGGGTCGTGAGCCCGGAGGGCAACCTCAGGGCCAGGGCCGTCATGGACGAGGTCTTCGAGACCTGCGACGCCGCCTGGCGGGGCCTGGGCGTCATACCGGCGAGCGGCCTGGCCCTGAGGGACGCCTATGCCGACTTCGACGCCCAGAGGCGCTTCGGCCTCCCGGTGAACGAGGACGACCGCGCGCGGTGCGACCCGCCCGGCTGCGCCTGCGCCGACGTGCTCAAGGGACTCGTCACACCGCGCCGGTGCGCGCTCTTCGGCAAGGCCTGCACGCCCGAAACGCCCGTCGGTCCCTGCATGGTCTCCTTCGAGGGCACCTGCGCCGCCTACTACAAGTACGGCGTCGCGGAAGATTCGCCGTAGCGGCGCCGCGGCTACGGCTCCGCCCCCTCCATGCCGGCATCTCGGTCCGTCTTCGCGGCGCCGTGAGAATTCTCGGCTTCGTCATCACCGCGTAACACTGCTGTAACATCTGGGGTGTACCATGGTCTCACAAACCGGAAAGGAGACACAAGGTATCATGACGAAAGCGATGAAAGTCATGCTCGCAGCCGCACTGCTGCTGACCCTGACGGCCCCGGCGGGAAGGGCCGCGGCCGCCGAGACGCTAAACGGCGCCGGCGCAACCTTCCCGTTCCCCCTCTACTCGGCCTGGGGCTACGAGTACAGCAAGGCGGCAGGCGTAAGGCTCAACTACCAGTCCATCGGCTCGGGCGGCGGCCAGCGCCAGATATCGAACCGCACCGTCGACTTCGGCGCCTCCGACGCCCCTCTCACTCCCGACAAGCTCGACAAGGAAAGGCTTTTGCAGTTCCCGGCCGTAATCGGCGGCGTGGTGCCTGTGGTGAACGTCCGGGGGATAAAGCCCGGGGCCCTGCGCCTCGACGCCGCCGTCCTGTGCGGCATCTTCATGGGCGAGATAACCCGCTGGGACGACAAGGCCATAAAGGCCCTAAACCCCGGGCTCAGGCTTCCGGGCGGGAAGATCACCGTCGTGCACCGCTCCGACGGCTCCGGCACGACGGCCATCTTCACCACCTACCTTGCCCGCACCTGCCCGGCCTGGAAGGAGAAGGTCGGCGCCGGCAAGGCCGTCAAGTGGCCCGCCGGCATAGGAGGAAAGGGCAACGAGGGTGTGGCCAACTACGTAAGGCGCGTGCGCTCCTCCATCGGTTATGTGGAGTACGCCTACGCCAAGCAGAGCCGCCTCGCCCACACGAAGCTCAAAAACCGCGCCGGCAACTTCGTCGAGCCCTCCCTCGAAAGCTTTCAGGACGCGGCGGCGAGCGGCGAATTCGACCCGTCGCGCCACTTCCACCTCTGGCTCGTCGACGCCCCTGGCGGGAAGGCATGGCCCATAGCGGGCGCCACCTTCATACTGCTGGCCAGGGAGAAGAAGGAGGTGAACCGCAAGGTAGCCGCCTTCTTCGACTGGGCCTTCAAAAACGGCGACGCCACGGCGCAGCGTCTCGCCTACGTACCCCTCCCCCCGCAACTCAAGGACAAGATACGGGCCTACTGGAAGGCGGCCGGCATCTATTGATGACCCTGGGGGAAACGTGGGCCTGTGGCCCTTCTACAGAAAGGTTCCCTCAGTGCAATAAATCAGAGCTTCCTTTGTATATAGGCCGGCAACTCGGACGTTCGAGTCTCTTGGCGGCCGCTTGACCACCGTCAGCCCGCGGGCCTTGGCGGCCTTCACGTTTCAGACATCCCTTGCCTCCCTCCATCGCAAATGGTCTTGAAGTGGAGGTCCATATCTATTATTATGGAAGCTCCGATCTGTTCCACCGGGGGGACCGTAGGGCCGCGGCCCTTTTTAGAGAGGTTTCCCCGGTTAATCGATCATCGTTTCCTTATGTGAGCGCGGCCGCGGCCCCGGGGCCCGGCATACCACGCGGGGGTGGATCCCTGAAGTTGCTGAAGACCTCCAGGAAAGACCCGTTCGATCTGGTCTTCTCGGCCGTCACCGCCGGGGCGTCGTGGGTGGTGCTGCTGCTCGTGGCGGCCATCTTCATCGTCCTGCTCATCGAGTCGCTGCCCTCCATAAGGGAGTTCGGCTTCACGGGCTTTGTCTTATCCAGCGACTGGAATCCCGTGGAGGAGAGCTTCGGGGCGCTGCCGTCCATATACGGCACGGCCGTCACCACCGTCCTCTCCCTCGTCATGGCGGTGCCCGTCGCGCTCGGCATCGCCGTCTTCACAACGGAGATAGCGCCCTCCTTTCTCAAGGGCCTTATCGGCACGGCCGTGGAGCTCCTTGCGGCCATACCGTCCATAATCTACGGCATGTGGGGGCTCTTCACCCTGGCGCCCATAATGGGCGACTACATAGAGCCCGTGCTGCAGGAGTGGCTCGGCGGCCTGCCCGTGGCCGGCGCCCTCTTCGAGGGGACGCCCATCGGCGTAGACCTGCTCACGGCGAGTCTCATACTGAGCATCATGATAATCCCCTTCACGGCCTCCCTCTCGCGCGACGCCTTTTTGCTGACCCCCTCGGTAGTGAAGGAGTCGGCCTACGCCCTGGGGGCGACACGCTGGGAGGTCATACGCAGCGTCGTCATCCCGCACGCAAGGCTCGGCATATTCGGCGGCGTGGTCCTGTCGCTGGGGCGCGCCCTCGGCGAGACGATGGCCGTGGCCTTCGTGCTCGGCAGCAACCACGAGATAACGTCCTCGCTGCTGGACGCGGCGGCGACCATAACCGTAACCCTGGCCAACGAGTTCACCGAGGCCGACACGGATCTCTACCTCTCGGCCCTCTACCACCTGGCGCTCATACTCTTTGTCATGAGTTTCGCCGTGCTGGCGGCGGCCAAGTTCTTTCTGCTCAGGGCCGCAAGGAAATGACCCATCAGGCCAGGAGAAAAGCTGCCAATCTGGCGGCTCTGGGACTCTGCACGCTCGCCGCCTCGCTGGGTTTTTTCTGGCTCGTCTTCATAATAGGCGACGTGCTCTACCACGGCGTCGGCGCCCTCCGCCTCGACCTCTTCACCGAGGACCCGGCGCCGGCCGGCATCCCGGGCGGGGGGCTGAGAAACGCCTTCGTCGGCCAGCTCATGATAACCTTCTTCGCAACGCTCATAGGCGTTCCTCTGGGGCTCCTGGGCGGCACCTTCCTGGCCGAGTACGCAAGGGGCCGCCCGCTTGCGCGCCTTGTGAGCGTGCTGGCCGACATAATGGTCAGCGTGCCCTCCATCGTCATCGGCACGCTCATATACTCGATAATCGTGAAGCCCGCGGGCCAGTTCAACGGCTGGGCCGGCGCGGCGGCCCTGGCCGTCATAATGGTGCCCGTGGTGCTGCGCACCACCGAGGACATGCTCGCGCTCGTGCCCTGGACCCTGCGCGAGGCGGCCTTCGCCCTCGGCGCGCCCTACTACAAGGTCATCATACACATAACATACAGGGGCGCGGCAGCCGGCATCCTGACGGGCATACTCCTCTCCATAGCGAGGGTCGTGGGAGAGACGGCGCCGCTTCTGTTCACGTCCTTCAACAACAGTTTCTTCTCCACCGACATGAGCGAGCCCATGGCCTCGCTCACGGTGACCATATTCCAGTACGCCATGGGGCCCTACGACGACTGGCACGCCCAGGCATGGGCGGCGTCCCTGGTCATAACACTCTTCATACTGGCGCTGACACTCCTTGGGAGATTCGTTGTGCGATGGAAATACGGCAGGCAGTGAAAGATACAAGACCCGACGAGTCCGTGCTGCTCGACATCAAGGACCTGAGCTTCTACTACGGCGGCGCCGTGAGGGCCCTGCGCGGCATAAGCGTGCGCATAGCCCGCAACACCGTGACGGCCCTCATAGGGCCGTCGGGCTGCGGCAAGACGACCTTCCTGCGGTGCATAAACCGCATGCACGACCTCTATCCCGGCAACCGCTACGAGGGGGAGATCGTCTTCGAGGGCCGAAACATCCTCTCTCCGGAGACGGACCTCATCAAGCTGCGCAGCCGCATAGGCATGGTCTTCCAGAAGCCCACGTCCTTTCCCATGTCCATCTTCGAGAACATAGCCTTCGGCCTGAAGCTCAAGGGCATAAAGAGCCGCTCCGAGCTCGCCGACCGCGTGGAAAAGGCCCTGAAGGACGCCTTTCTCTGGGACGAGACCAGGGACAGGCTCAGCCAGCCGGCCTACTCGCTCTCCGGCGGACAGCAGCAGCGCCTGTGCATAGCGAGGGCCGTGGCCGTGGAGCCCGAGATAATCCTCTTCGACGAGCCCACCTCGGCGCTCGACCCCGTCTCCACCGCCAAGATCGAGGACCTCATCACAAAGCTCAAGGAGACGTACACGGTGCTCATCGTCACCCACAACATGCAGCAGGCGGCGCGCATCTCGCGCTACACGGGTTTTTTCATGACCGGCGAGCTCATCGAGTTCGACCTGACAAAGAAGATATTCACGGCGCCGGGGCGCAAGCTCACGGAAGACTACATAACCGGCAGGTTCGGCTGACGGGGCCGGGACGGGGGGAGCGAAGGGGCCGGCAAGGAGGAGAGATGACGAGGGACTTCTACCACAAGGACCTGAGGAGCCTGGAAGAGGGGCTCTACGAGCTCGGCGCCATGGCCGAGGAGGCGGTGCAGGCATCCATCGAGGCGCTCAAGGCCCGCGACTTCAAGGCCTCCGAGGAGATCATCAAAAACGACCTCGTCATAAACAAGAAACGCTTCGACATGGAGGAGCAGTGCCTGCTGCTCATCGCCACCCAGCAGCCCATGGCCGTGGACCTGCGCACCATAGCGGCCATACTCCACATAACCTCCGAGCTCGAGCGCATAGCCGACTATGCCGAGGGCATAGCGCGGATAAACCTCCTCATCGGCGACAGGCCCCTCGTAAAGCCCCTCATAGACATTCCGCGCATGGCCGCCAAGGCCGTGGAGATGCTCGAGAAGAGCCTTGCGGCCTTCAAGGCCCGCGACGCCTCGTCGGCCAGGGCCCTCTGCGACGAGGACGACGAGGTCGACGCCCTCTACGACCAGGTCTACCGCGAGCTGCTGCTCCTGATGATAGAGAACCCCAAGTCCATCGAGGGGGCCACCTACCTCATCTGGGCGGCCCACAACATCGAGAGGATAGCCGACAGGGTGACCAACATCGCCGAGCGCGTCGTCTTCATGGTCACGGGCCGCCTGGAGGAGATAAACGTCTCCAAGTACTGAGTCCGATTACCGGCGGAGAGGGCCACAGCCCCGCCTTTCCCCAGACCCCCTGCAAAGTGTTTTGATGCCGTCGGCGCAATAAAGCGGTCCCCGTGAGATCCGGCCCTGTGAAGGGGACGCCGGGCTCTTCCCCGGCGGGAAGCCCTTTGAGAAAGGGCCGCCTCCTGCCGGTCTCAATCGAAGAGTCCTTTCTGGACGGGGCGTCTTTTGCGGGTCTTTTTTTCGAGCCTGGCGGCGGTGACGAAGCTCTCGCCCAGCTCCCTTATGAAGGGCGATGGGACTGTCTGCCGCACGGCGCCGTAGACGAGGCGGCGCCGTGCCGAAGTGATGTAGAGGCGCTGCTTCGCCCTCGTGACGGCCACGTAGAAGAGGCGTCTCTCCTCTTCCATGTCGTCCGGGGCCGTCTCCCGTCCCCTGCAAAGGGGGATGGTGCCATCCTCGGCGCCGGCGATGAAGACGACGGGGAACTCGAGCCCCTTGGCGCTGTGGAGCGTCATGACCGTGACGGCCTCGGCCTCGATCTCC
Source organism: Deltaproteobacteria bacterium (assembly GCA_011375175.1). Taxonomy (NCBI): domain Bacteria; kingdom Pseudomonadati; phylum Myxococcota; class Myxococcia; species Deltaproteobacteria bacterium. The sequence goes on from DRME01000132.1 coordinate 15,569, forward strand.
AACCGGTCTGCCGGGGTCATGAGGGCCGCCGACTCCACAAGGGCCGCGAGTGCGGCCCTCAGCCCCTGCGCGCCGCCGCGTCCTTGAGCGTCATGACCGGCATCATCCTCCAGAAGGGATGCGGCCGAGAGGAGGCTCTTCACCGCGCCCTCGCCGACGGCGAGCTTCGAGGCCTCGGCCTCGACGAGCCGCGTAAGGTCCGGCGGCGGGGCCTCCATGCCGCTCCAGTATCCGTCGTCGTCGCAGAGGGCCTGGAGGCGGGCGCAGAGGTCGGCGAGGTCCCCGTCTGGCGGGCCCACGACCCGGCAGGGCACGCTCGACTCCTCGAAGAGGGCCGCCATCTCCTCGCACCGGCGGTTCGTCCTTACGAGCACGGCGAAGTCGGAGAAGCCGTAACC
>DRME01000133.1 GCA_011375175.1 Deltaproteobacteria bacterium
ATCAGAGTTTCCAAAAGTTTATAATAACATATTGACAGGGGATTGTGAAAGCATTATAATATTTCCAATTTTGACATTATGGAATTCGCTCGGCGACTTTCGACTCTTTTTCCAGGTCTGCAGTTGCAGTCTTTGCCGAATCTTTCAAGGGTCATCAGCGCGCTCTCGACCGGAATGTTGCACAAATTCCGTGCAACCGGCCCCACGTGAAGACTCGCCTTACGGGTCTGCCGACGGCTCTGCCGGAAAGACACCGATCACCGTCACAAGGGCTGCACACCGGGAAAGATCAGATGCGGCCGTATAAGCACGGTATTTGAAGCCCGGCGGCAGGTCGCAGCCGTTCGGTAAAGAAGACTCCGAATTCTTCTTTTTCAAGCATTGCTCGCTTAGACGCCGGACACCCGGGAAAATACAACTACGCAACCACATCAAGGACGGGCACATGGGAGTAAGCTACATATCACTTATCGACAGGATGAGGAAGGCGGCCAAACTCAAGAACGACTCGGCCATAGCAAGGACACTGGGCATAACGCCTCAGGCCCTCTCAAACTACAAGAAGCGCGGCGAGATCCCGGCGGACCTCGTCCTCAAGTTCGCCGACATGTTCGGCCTCTCCGTGGACTGGCTCCTTACGGGAGAGGGCGAGATGTACAAGAGCAACCTGGCGTCATCGAAGACCGGCGGTGCGGCCTACGCGGCCGAGGAGGCGGGCAGCTACGGCAAGACGACCGCCGAGGGACTGGCCAAGATAACCGAGTGCGCAGCCCTCACGCCCGACGAGATAATCTACGTGGGCAAGCTGCTCAAGATCCTCAGGGGCTACAACAAGTCGGCCGTCGCCGCCATCAAGTACAGCATAGACACCTTCAGCAAGGCCTCCGAGTCGGCCGAAGAGGAGATAAAGAAAGAGGGGGCCCGCTGAATCGATTCCCACCCCGCCCTTCGGAGAAAACAAACTCTCTTTTGCCGCCGGCCGCCTGGGGAGCCCTATCCCCGTGAGGTTCCCTCACGCTGCTTCTCCCCCACGCATTCAATGCCCTGCGCCCCCTCTTCTCCGCCGCCCTTCGGCGGAGAAGAGGGGCGGCGCGGGTCGCTTTCCCCATTGACCCCGCGCCGGTCATGTGATATTTTTCCCCTGTTATGATGTTGAGTTACACCCTTGTCGAGCCGTGGCGGGAGTTCGCGGACGGTCATCCGCCCTGCGAGCCCGCCGGACTCGGTCCCAATCAGAGGCTCCTGCTCCTCTCCGACGGCTCGCTCACGCTCCACCTCGAAACGCTCTTCAGCGCCCCGGTCCGCGTGGAGCTCAAGCACAACGGCCCCTGCACGCTCGACGCCGCGCTGGCGCGCTACCTCGACGTGACACCCGGCGCCGAGTCGCTGGAGCGCGAGGTGTGGCTCACGGTCGAGGGCCGCAGGCTCGTCTACGCCCACTCGGTCATACCGCTGCGCTGCACGGAGCCGGAGCTTCTCGAGGCGCTGCGCCAGGGCGCCGAGCCCATAGGCAGGGTCCTCTCGGCGAGGAACACGCCGGTGGCCAAGGACAGGATAGAGGTAGGGCGCGTCATGTGCCCCAAGGCTGCAAGGGAGCTCGGCCTGGACGGGACCGCCGTCTTCGAGGCCAAGCGCTACAGGCTCGTAAACGGCCGGCCCGAGGGCGGATGGATCATAAAGGCGGCGCTGACCGAGATATTCAGCCCGGCGCTCATGGCCCAGCTCGACGACCTGGCGGCCGAGCGGGCCGGAGCCGACGGCGCACTGAGTCGATGAACGCCACGACGCCGGCCCTGAAAAAACTCTCGGCCATAGGCGGGCTCATAAGGATCGACAAGCAGTACGGCACGGCGCTGCTCCTTCTTCCCACGCTCTGGGGCCTCGTGATGGCCTCGGAGGGCAGGCCCTCGCTCAAGCATCTCTTGGTCTTCACGGTCGGATCGTTTCTTATGCGCAGTGCGGGCTGCGCCATAAACGACATCGCCGACCGCAACTTCGACCGCCACGTGGAGCGGACCAGGACGCGGCCGCTTGCAAGCGGCGAACTCACCGTGGGAGAGGCAGCGGCGGTCTTCGTCGTCCTGTCGCTGCTGGCCTTCGCACTGGTGCTTACCCTGAACAGGCTCACCGTGCTCCTTTCGGTCGCGGCCCTGGCGCTCGCCTCCCTCTACCCCCTCGCAAAACGGGTAAGCCGCGCCCCGCAGGCCGTGCTGGGCATGGCCTTCGGATGGGGGGCCGTCATGGCCTGGACGGCCGTGCGCGGCTCCATTGCAGCGGTGCCGGTGCTCATATTCCTGGCCAACGTCTGCTGGTCGCTGGCATACGACACGATCTACGCTCTCATGGACAGGGAGGACGACCTGAAGATCGGCGTCAAAAGCACGGCCATACTCTTCGGAGAGCGGGTCTTCGAGGCCGTCTCGGCCTTCTACTGGGCCATGGCGCTCCTGCTCGCCGCCGCCGGAGCGCTCCACGGCGCCGGATGGATATACATGACCGGCGTGGCCGCCTCGCTCGCCTTCTTCCTGTCGACCACGGCGAAGATAAAGAAAAAACCCACGCGCGAGGCCGCCATGAAAGGCTTCGTCGCCAACGTCTGGGGCGGAACCGCCATACTCACGGCCATCGTGCTCGACCTCAACACAGGGAAATTCTGATTAATTACCCTGGGGGAAACTTTCTGTAGAAAGTTTCCCCCAGACCCCCTTCAAAGACTTTCAATACGAGTTGGTTTCCCCCTGTTTTGCCAGGCAAAAC
>DRME01000134.1 GCA_011375175.1 Deltaproteobacteria bacterium
CATGTGGGGCATAGGCTACAACCAGCACATCCACGGCCAGCACAACGTCATATCGATCATCAACCTGCTGACCATGACGGGTAACCTGGCCAAGCCCGGCTGCGGTCCCTTCTCCATGACGGGCCAGCCCAACGCCATGGGCGAGCGCTTCACCGGCGGCCTCACAAGCCGTCTGCCCTTCAACATGCCGCTCAAGCACGACAAGCACAGGGCCAAGATGGAGAAGGCCTGGAGGCTTCCCGCGGGCCGGCTCAGCACGGCCCTCAAGGGCAACAACTCGGGCATGACCATCGGCATGATGGAGCGCGCCGTGAAGGGCGACCTCAAGGCCATGTTCCTCGTCTACGCCACGCACATCGACATACCGGACCAGAACAACTGCGTGCGTCCCGGTCTCTCCAACACCTTCAACGTGGTGCAGGAGATATACCGTCACGCGCCCAACAACCTCTACGCCGACGTCATATTCCCCGCGGCCACGTGGGGCGAGACCACCGGCGTGTACATCAGCTCCGAGCGGAGACTGAACATATGCGACCAGGGCGGCAAGCCCCCGAAGGGCTGTCGTCCCGACATGGACATGGTCATCGACAAGGGCCGCGAGATAGCCAACCTTCTCGGCCTCGACGGCGACAAGATCTTCCCCTACAAGCGCAACGCCGACGGCGTGTACAACGCCGAGGAGGTCTTCCGCGACGTGGTGGAGGCCTCGGCCGGCACGGACGCCGACCTCACGGGCCTTCTCGAGGTGGAGAAGAAGGACGGCATCGGTCTCTACGACCAGCTCCGTCAGAACCGCGGCATCCAGTGGCCCGCGCCGACCTACACCATAGCCAAGGCCGGAGGCGCCAAGCGCCGCTACATGGCCCAGGAGGGCGTGTGGAAGACCCGTCCCTACGGCTACTTCCGCACCAAGGACGGCAAGGTCCACATGAAGCTCTGCAACCAGGACTACACGGGCCGCGAGGAGACGAACAAGGAGCTGAGCCGCATAGGCACGGATCCGAACTTCTTCTGCATAGACAACAAGCCGCTCCTGGTAAAGGCGAGGGACAACGCCCTCACCCCGGAGCTGCCCGACGAGGAGTACCGCGGCAGGAAGTGGCACGAGGTGCCCAAGGACAAGTACCCCTACTGGCTGGGTCTCGGCGTGGTCTACGAGCACTTCCACACCGCCAAGTCCAACCGCAGCGCCACGACCAGGCGCCTTGTGCCCGAGCAATACATCGAGATGCACGAGGACGACGCCCGGGCGCTGGGCATAAAGGACGGCGAGAAGGTCAGGATCGTCACGCGCCGCGGCCACTACGAGGCCAGGGCCCAGGTGGGCGGCACGGCGAGCCTGGTAAGGCCCGCCCGCAACAGCGTGCCGCGGGGTTACATGTTCAGCCCATGGAACCTCTCGGTGGCCGACTCGGCCGACCCGGCCAAGAACAAGTGGCTCGTCAACAAGGTGGCCCACCGTGCCTACGACCCCGTCTCGGGCCAGGTGGACTACAAGAAACTGGCCGCCCGTATAGAAAAGATATAGCGACCTGTAGTATAATACGGGTGGTCCCAACCTGAAAACGTCGGGCCGGGGGCGGTCTTTGCCGCCCCCGGCCCGCACTATTTTATTGCGCTGAGGGAGCCTTTGTAACGAGCTTCCCTCAGACTCCATTCAAAAATTTTTAACGCCCTGCGGCTCACCCCGATTTGCAAGCAAAATCGGGGTGAGCCGCAGGGAATTAAAAGTCTTTGAAGGGGGGGCGCGTCGGCTGCCTCGTGGGGGCCGTGCCGGGGGTTCGGGCCGCAAAGGCGTAAAAGACCCCGCCTGGCGCGGGCCGACCCCCCGGTACGGCCGAAGAACCGCATAATATACGACAGGACAGGGGGGAAACGCGGGCCTGCGGCCCTTCTACAGAAAGTTTCCTCCAGACTGCCCGCGTTGGCTGTCTCGTGGGGGCCGTGCCGGGGGTTCGGGCCGCAAAGGCGTAAAAGAACCCCGCCTGGCGCGGGCCGACCCCCCGGTACGGCCGGAGAACCGAATAACATACGACAGGACAGGGGGAAACGCGGGCCTGCGGCCCTTCTACAGAAAGTTTCCTCCAGACTGCCCGCGTTGGCTGCCTCGTGGGGGGCGTACCGGGGGTTCGGGCCGCAAAGGCGTAAAAGACCCCGCCTGGCGCGGGCCGACCCCCCGGTACGGCCGGAGAACCGAATAACATACGACAGGACAGGGGGGAAACGCGGGCCTGCGGCCCTTCTACAGAAAGTTTCCCCCAGACCGGGCGGGGCGGCTGCCTTGAGGGGGCCGTGCCGGGGGTTCGGGCCGCAAAGGCGTAAAAGACCCCGCCTGGCGCGGGCCGACCCCCCGGCACGGCCGAAGAACCGCATAATATACGACAGGACAGGGGGGAAACGCGGGCCTGCGGCCCTTCTACAGAAAGTTTCCTCCAGACTGCCCGCGTTGGCTGCCTCGTGGGGGCCGTGCCGGGGGGTTCGGGCCGCAAAGGCGTAAAAGACCCCGCCTGGCGCGGGCCGACCCCCCGGCACGGCCGAAGAACCGAATAACATAAACAGGATGATCGAACGGCGCACCTTCATATCGTCGCTCTTTAAGGGTGTGGCGGCCGTGGCCGCCGCCGCGGCATCGCCGGCGGCGTGGGCCGCGAGGAAGATAACGAGCTACAGGTACCGCTACCTGAGGCCCCCTGGAGCCGTGGCCGAGGAGGAGTTCATCGCCCGCTGCATCCGCTGCAACCAGTGCGCCCAGATATGTCCCAACGACTGCATCAAGTACTTCGGCCTCGAAAACGACCTGGCGAGCTTCGGCACCCCCTACATAACGCCCAGGGAAAAGGCCTGTATCCTCTGCATGAAGTGCTGCAACATATGTCCCAGCGGCGCGCTCCAGCCCATAGAGCGCGAGCTCGACCAGATACTCAAGAACGTCAAGATGGGAAAGGCGAGGGTGGACGAGAAGCTCTGCCTCTCCTACCAGGGGCTCACCTGCGGGGTCTGCTACCGGGCCTGTCCGCTCCCCGACATAGCGCTCAGCGTCCAGCGCCTCGAACAGCCCGTCGTATCCGAGGCCTGCGTGGGCTGCGGGCTCTGTGAGCTCTCGTGCATACAGATGCCCCAGGCCATCAGGGTCATACCCAATCATGGAGGCATTTACGGTTAGGGAAACTCTGATTAATTACCCTGGGGGAAATTTTCTGTAGAAGGGCCACAGGCCCACGTTTCCCCCCGACCCCCTTCAAAGACTTTTAATTCCCTGCGGATCATCCCGATTTTGCTTGCAAAATCGGGATGATCCGCAGGGCGTTAAAAGTTTTTGGAGGGAGTCTGAGGGAACCGTGGGTCTATGACCCTTTTACAAAAAGGTTCCCTCAGTGCAATAAATCAGAGCTTCCTTAGGGAAGTTTTGATTAATCGGCTCTTCGGCTGCACCGGGGGTTCGGCCCGCAAAGGCGTAAAAAAACCCCGCCTGGCGCGGGCCGAACCCCCGGTGCAGCCTTCCGAGGCAGCCGGCGCGGGCAGGACGCCCCCTTCAAAGACTTTTAATGCTTTCGGACTCCCCTGATTTGCCTGCAAAATCAGGGGAGTCCGAAAGGCATCAGATGTCCGCAAGGACCGCATCCGAGAAGAGGTTTTGCAACATGCAGGAAAGCGACCGCCCCTTCTTCGTCTGGCGCCATCTTAACAAGCTGCGCTGGCTGACCCTTTTTTCCGTACTGGCGCTCCTTGTAGCGCTTCCCTATGTGGCGAGGTACCAGAACTTCGTCGCCGCCCACGCCTACGACCTCCTGACCCCGGAGGACAAGAGGCTCTACGACGTCATGGAGCTTCTGACCTCGCCGCTCACGAGCGACCCGGAGCGCGACCTCGACGCCGTCAAGGGGACCACCTGGTCGGGCACGATCTTCGGTCTCCAGTTGAGCGATCCCCTGGCCGCCGTCTCCCACCTGGCGGCCACGTTGAGCTTCTACGACCACATCTTCCTTACGGCGCTCATACCCGTGGCCTTCACCCTCCTCTTCGGCCGTTTCTTCTGCGGCTGGCTCTGTCCGGCGGGGCTGCTCTACGAGCTCAACAGCAACCTGTCGGCCCTGCTCCACCGCCTGGGAGTGCGCACGGGCACGCGGCGCATGAACCCGGCCTTCAAGTACGTGGTGCTCGCCGCGGCGCTCCTGCTTTCGGCCTGGACGGGCTCGGTCGTCACGGCCAGCATCTACCCGCCCGCCATAGTGGGACGCGAGCTACAGTACGCCATCGCCCTCGGCGGCTTCGGCGCCGGCGCGGCCTTCTTCGCCGCCACGCTGCTCTTCGACCTGCTCGTGGCCAGGCGCGGCTTCTGCCGCTACCTCTGCCCCGGCGGCGCCCTCTACGTCCTGCTCGGCAGCCGCCGTCTCGTGCGCATCAGGAGAGACATCAATAAGTGCAACGACTGCGCCATGTGCAACGCCGCCTGCGAGTTCGCCCTCTCGCCCATGGAGGACGAGTTCGGCCGGGAGTGCAGCAACTGCACGGCCTGCATCTCCCACTGCGCAACCGACGCGCTCAGCCTCGTCATAAGCCCCAGGGACGTGCCCTACCAGGGGCCGGGCCGCCTGCGCACGTCCCCCGACGGCGGCGAGGGGAGGGCTGGAGAGGAGAAGCGGCGATGAAGAGAAGGACCTTTCTCGGCACCGTCGCATACGGCGCCGTCCTCGCCTCCATGGGCGCGCTGCCCGCGCTCTTTGCAAGGCTCCTCGCGCCCCTGTCCCCGGCCATGGCCGCCGTCCACCTGCTGCGCCCTCCCGGCGCGCTCAAGGACGACGACGCCTTTGTGGGCGCCTGCATCGGCTGCGGCAACTGCGCCGAGGTGTGCCCGCCCCGGTGTATCATGTTCCACAAGAGCGACGGCCGCAGCGAGGTCAACACCCCCTACATAAATCCGGCGATCAAGGCCTGCATCCTCTGCATGAAGTGCATGGACGTCTGTCCCACCGACGCCTTGACGAGGATCGGGCTCGAGGAGATCGACATGGGCGTGGCCCAGATAGACCGCTCCGCCTGCTACCCCTGGGTGGATCGGGGGGTCTGCGGCGCGTGCGCGGCCGTGTGCCCCCTCGGCTCGAAGGGCATCGACTTCGCCTTCGCCAACATGTACAGGCCCGTCGTGCAGTCCGGCTGCGTGGGCTGCGGCCTCTGTGTCGAGGTCTGTCCCCATCCGAGCCTGCCCATCCGCATACTCGACAGCTCCAAGCGAAGGGAGAGGGGCGACGCTGGCGACATCGCGCGGAGCGCCGCTCCGGAGAGGGGACTCGATTTTCACGGGCCGGCGCCTGAGCCCGGCCAGGGGGGCGGCCGGCAGGAGAGGGACGACGGCGGCTGGACCCCTTCCTCCCAGGGGCTTCTCGGCTACTGAGGCCGGCGGCCGCAGGGTCGGCGAATCGACGAAAGACCGCTTCGGAAACGTGAGCGCAAGAGAGTGAAGATGAGCAGGAAGAGACGACAGCGAGCATATACAGTCTTTGTCCTCGTCCTCGTGCTTTGCACGGCGTGGAGCGGGGCGGCCCCGGCGCACCACATCCTCGGCCGGCCCGCCTACAGCCTGAGCGAAGACTCGAACACGCCGCCGAGCATGCAGGTGGAGACCCAGATAGGCGATTACCTGGTGACCTACATGGTCTTTCCGGCCTTTCCCAAACCAGGCGAGCCGGGGCGCATAAATCTCTACGCATCGAGGCTCGACAACGGCGAGACCTACGACGGCGAGGTGACCTTCGCCGTGCGCGACGACTCGTGGCTCAACCGCTTCTTTACGCCGGACGAAGAGATCATAGGGGTTCAGAAGCTCGATATCAACGTCTACAGGCAGGGCTTCGAGTTCAGGAACGCCGGGGACTACATCATAACCGCCAGGTTCGAGTCCGGCGGCGAGCCCTATATAATCGACTTTCCGCTGCGCATCGGCGAGCCCTCGCGCATAGGCCCCGTGGGCATAGCGGTCGGGGTTGTGGCGGCCGTGCTGGCGGCGGTGAGCATATTCCAGAGAAAGAAGGTGCTCGGCGCCAGGAGGCGTCAGAGCATGGAGGAGCGCGGTTCGTGATGACCCATCCCGGGCTGCCCTGGCTCTGGGCCGCCGCGGTCTGCGTCTTCATGGTCCTTGTCGGCCTGTGGGCCCTCGCCTCCGGGCCTCCGGCGCCTGCAAGGTCCCGCTCTATAAGGCTTGACGGCGTGCCCGTGCTCGGCGCCGTCATAAGGGCCTTCTCGTCGAGCCCCGTTCCGCTCTTCGTGCTCAAGGCGGTCTCGGCGGGCTTTTTCCTGCTGGTCATTGCCGCCGGGCTCTGGGGCACCCCCGTGCCGGAGCGCAATCTGGCGACGGTCCTCACCTGGAACGTCTGGTGGACCGGCGTGGTCATCTCGGTCTTCTTCGTGGGCACCTTCTGGTGCGCCGTCTGTCCCTGGGACGCCCTGGCCGAGTGGATGGTGCGCCGCCGGCTGTGGCGCCGCGGAGGCGATGAGAACAGGCTGGGCCTTTCGGTGCCCCCTTGGCTCCGGAGCCTGTGGCCGGCCCTCTTCCTCCTGCTGGGCCTTACGTGGCTCGAACTCGGCCTGGGCATAACGGTGAGCCCCTACGAGACGGCGCTTCTGGCCGTCTTCATGACGGTGCTCGTCACCGTCTCCATGGCCGTCTTCGAGCGCAAGGCCTTCTGCCGGTACTTCTGCCCCGTGGGAAGGACGCTGGGCATGTACGCAAGGCTTGCGCCCGTTGAGCTGCGACCCAGGGAGAGGGAGGTCTGCGACCGGTGCGAGACGCTCGAGTGCTACCACGGAAGCTCCACCGTCGAGCCCTGTCCCACGCACCTGACCATGGGGAGGCTCCGCCAGAACACCTATTGTCTTTCGTGCTGCAACTGCGTGCAGAGCTGCCCCCACGACAACGTCTCGTGGCGGCTGCGGCCGCAGAGCCTTGAGGCCGTGCGCACCGTCAGGCCCTTCTGGGACGAGGCCCTATTCATGGTGACGCTCCTTGCGCTCACCAGTTTTCACGGCGTTACGATGATGCCCTTCTGGGAGGAGTGGATGAGCGGGCTCGGACGCATGATAGGGGATTCGGGGAGGCTTCTTGCAAGCTTCAGCCTGCTGCTCGCCGCCGTCACCGCGGCGGCCGTCCTCGTCTACGGCGCCTTCGTCGCCCTGACGCACCGGCTCTGCGGCGGGCGGGCCTCTTTCAGGGAGGCCTTCTTCAACTTCGCCCTCGTGGCGCTGCCGCCGGCCTTCGCCTATCACCTGGCCCACAACATCAACCATCTTGCAAGGGAGAGCTCCGGGCTCGGCGCCCTGCTGCTAAACCCCCTGGGCACGGGCACCGTCCCCCTCACCATGGCCGAGCGCCACATGCGCGCCATGACCTCGCCCGTGGTCCAGGACGCCATCTTCTCGCTCCAGGCCGCCCTGCTCGCCTTCGGCTTCTGGCTGGCCGTGCGGATCGCGCGTCACCGGGGCCGCGACCTCTATCCAGGGGCCGGCTGGCGGCTCGCGCCCATGATCGTCTTCGCCGCCGCCGTCACGGCCCTGAACCTCCGGCTCCTCATGGAGCCCATGGTCATGAGGATGTAGAAGCCATGACGTGGACCGTTTCGACCGTGGCGGCCGCCCTCGTGACGGCGGCCCTTGTGTCCGCCGCGCCCGCGCACGGCACAGGCAGCGGCCGGGCCGAGAGGTACAGCCGTCTGCCCATAGAGCTGCAGAACAGGTACCGCCAGGTCATCATAGATTCCTACAGGCCCGCGACCGTCGAGGAGCGGGCAAGGCGCATCATGCGCGGCTGGGACCTCTTCAGCGGCTACTGCCGCATCTGTCACGGCTTCAGCGAGCTCAGGGGGAGGAGGTCGGAGATGGAGCTCATCCCGGCGCTCAGCGACGGCGACAGGCTCTACAAGCCCTACCCCACGCTGCTGCGCATCATATACTTCGGCCAGGGGCTCATGCCCTCTTTCGGAGTCGGCGTCTACGACGAGAAGCTCCACCACGACAGGCCCGGCTACGCCGAGCGGCCTGGAGCCAAGCGGCTCACGCCGGAAGAGGCCATGGACATAGTCTACTACCTGAGGTTCTGCCACCGCTACGCCGGCAGGTCCCACCGCGAGAGCGGGAGCGGAAGACTCGTTCCGGACCTGGAGCTGCTCTACGGACCGTGAACCTTTTTCCGGCGGCGGTAGCGGCGGAGAAGAAAAGGAGGTGATAAGGATGGATGACAGGGAGAAGCAGGAGAAAGGGCCGCAGCCTGGGGAGTCTTCGGAGGCGGTCCCGGCGTCCCTCGAAGACGAAGATGTCGGCGGGGAGGCGGAAGAAGAGGTCGAGCCGCCGTCCTACATCACCTGTGACGGCTGCGGCAAGACCATCCTGCTCGACGAGGCCAACGACAACGGCCTCGAGCTGCTCTGCGACGACTGCGCGTAGCGCGGTCGTCGGGGGCCCGCCCCCTTCGGGCCGGCTCGGCGCAGCGCCTCACCGGCTCCCGGGCTGCGCCGAGCCGGCCGGGAGTCTCTCCTCCATCTCCTTCACCCTGAGGGTGATCTTCATCACCGAGTCGGGGTTGAGGGAGATCGAGTCTATCCCCTCTCTGACCAGGAATTCGGCAAACTCGGGGTAGTCGCTCGGCGCCTGGCCGCAGATGCCGCTGTGGCGCCCGTTCCTCTTCGCTCCGGCCACGGCCATGGAGATCATCCTGAGCATGCCGGGGTCGCGCTCGTCGAAGTCGTGGGCCACGAGCTCGGAGTCGCGGTCCACGCCGAGGGTGAGCTGCGTGAGGTCGTTGGAGCCTATGGAAAAGCCGTCGAAGAGCCCGCTGAAGCGGTCGATCTCCATGACGTTGTTGGGTATCTCGCACATGACGTAGACCTCGAGTCCGTTCTCTCCCCGCTTGAGACCGTTTTTCTCCATCTCGGCCAGGACCCGTTCGCCTTCCTCCACGCGCCGGCAGAAGGGGATCATGATGACGAGGTTCGTAAGCCCCATCACTTCGCGCACCCTCTTCATGGCCCTGCACTCCAGGGCGAACCCCTCCCGGTAGCGCTCGCTGTAGTAGCGCGCGGCCCCGCGGAATCCTATCATGGGGTTGTCCTCGACGGGCTCGAAACTCCGCCCGCCCACAAGTCTCGCGTACTCGTTGGTCTTGAAGTCGCTCATGCGCACCACCACGGGCCTGGGGTAGAAGGCCGCGGCTATGGTGCCCACGCCCTCGGAGAGCCTCTCCACGAAGTACTCGGTCTTGTCGTCGTAGCCGAAGGTGAGCTCTTCGATCTTGCTCCTTTCCTCCTCGTCGTCCACCCTTTCGGGGTGGACGAGCGCCATGGGGTGGACCTTGATGTAGCTGTTGATGATGAACTCCATGCGGGCAAGGCCGACTCCGTCGTTCGGTATCATGGAGAGTGAGAAGGCCTCGTCGGGGTTGCCGAGGTTCATCATGATCTTCGTGCGGGGCCGTTTAAGCCCGCGGAGGCTTATGCGCTCCACGTGGTAGGGCAGCTCGCCTTCATAGACCACCCCCTCGTCTCCCTCGGCGCAGCATACCGTCACCGACCGGCCGTCGCCTATCCGCTCTGTCGCGCCCTCCGCGCCCACCACGGCCGGGATGCCGAGCTCGCGGCTTACGATGGCCGCATGGCAGGTCCTGCCGCCCCTGTTGGTGACCACGGCGGCCGCCGTCTTCATGACGGGCTCCCAGTCGGGCGTGGTGGTGTCGGCCACGAGCACCTCGCCGGGCCTGAAGCTTCCCAGATGCGCCGCGTCGGCGACGATGCGCGCCCTGCCGCCCGCTATCTTCTCGCCCACGCTCTTGCCCCTCACGATCACCGGGCCCTTGCCGTCGAGGCGGTAGGTCTCCAGTGTGTCCATGGCCCTCGTCGACTGGACCGTCTCGGGCCTTGCCTGGACTATGAAGAGTTCGCCCGTTACGCCGTCTTTGGCCCACTCTATGTCCATGGGGCGCGGCCGGCCCGCCTTCCTCGAGTAGTGGTCCTCTATGGTGAGGGCGTAGCCCGCGAGCTCGAGCGCCTCGTCGTCGCTTATGGAGAAGCTGCGGCGCTGCGCCTCCGGCACCTCCACGTTCCTTGTGAGGACCTTCGAGTCGCCGAGACCGTAGACCATCTTGATCCTCTTCTCGCCGAGCCTCTTGCGTATGACGGCGCGATAACCCTTCCTGAAGGTGGGTTTGAAGACGTAGTACTCGTCGGGGTTGACGGCGCCCTGCACTATGTTCTCGCCGAGGCCGTAGGAGGCGGTGATGAAGACCACGTCGCGGAAGCCCGTCTCCGTGTCGAGGGTGAAGATGACGCCGCTTGTGGCAAGGTCCGAGCGCACCATCTTCATTATCCCTATGGAGAGCGCCACCTTGAAGTGGTCGAAGCCCCGGTCCACGCGGTACGAGATGGCGCGGTCGGTGAAGAGCGAGGCGAAGCACTTGCTGCATGCCTCTCTCAGGGCGTGGCGGCCGCGGACGTTGAGGTAGGTCTCCTGCTGGCCCGCAAAGGAGGCGTCGGGCAGGTCCTCGGCCGTGGCCGAGCTCCTGACCGCCACGTCCGTATGGGCTCCGTACTCGTCGCAGAGCCTCTCGTAGCTCTCCCTTATCTCCTCCCAGAGGTCGTCGGGTATGCCGGCGCCGAGGATGAGCTCCCTCGCTCTCTTTCCCCTCTCGGCCAGGTCCTCGACCCTCGTCTTGTCCAGCCCCTCAAGCGTCTCCCTGAGCCTTTCCTCGATACCGGCCGACTCGATGACGTGGCGGTACCCCTCGGCGGTCACTGCGAAACCGTCGGGTATCCTCACACCCCTGGGTGTGAGCTCGCGGTACATCTCTCCAAGCGATGCGTTCTTGCCGCCCACGAGCGGCACGTCCTCGATGCCGAGTTCCCCGAACCATCGGATGAAGCGTGAGTTGGCTTTCATCGGACACACCTCCTTAATTACCCTGGGGGAGACGTGGGTCTGTGGCCCGTGGATCTGTGACCCTTTTACAGAAAGGTTCCCTCAGTGTAATTAATCAGAGCTTCCTTAAAGAATCCCTGGAAGGGGTCTGGAAAGAGCGGGGGTTGTGGTACAGAGAGGGGGCTGTGCGAGCCCCCGCGGTTACATGGCGGTCCCAACGGGAGTCGAACCCGTGTTTTCGCCTTGAGAGGGCGACGTCCTAGGCCACTAGACGATGGGACCCTTTCTCCGGCGCAACGAAGTGATTTATTATACGCACGTCCGCAGGCCTTGTCAATTATTTTCTCCACGCCTCCCGCGTCCGCGGGATGGTGTCCGGGGGGACCGCGGGCCTGCCGCCCTCCTTCCGGGAGTTCCCCCGAAAAAGAACGGAATTTCCCTAAAGGTCGGGCGGATATATTCGATATGAAGGCAGAGATTTGGAGGGTCATGGGGCCGGGCCGTTTTCGGAGCCGGCGAACGCAGGACGCTGTAACGAAAGGAGACGCAACGATGGCCTACATCCAGTGGCGTGATGACTTGAGCGTAAAGGTCAGGGAGTTCGACGAGCAGCACAAAAAGCTCATCGCCCTTATAAACGAGCTTCACGACGCCATGGCCGGCGGCAAGGGCAGGGAGGTCGTTGGAAAGGTGCTGGCCGAGCTCATCTCGTACACGAAGAACCATTTCTCCAACGAGGAGCGCCTCATGAGCTCCAACGGCTACGCCGGATACGAGGAGCACAGGAAGAGCCACGAAGCGCTCACCCGTCAGGTGGTGGACTTCGAGAACAAGCTCAAGAGGGGCGACGCCACACTGACCATCTCGCTCATGTCCTTTCTCAAGAGGTGGCTCACGGACCATATCCAGGGTGTGGACAAGAAGTACTCGGCCTTTTTCAACGGGAAGGGCATAAGGTAGCGCGCCTGCTTCGCCTCTCTTCCGGGGCCGCCTCCTTATCGGGAAGGCGGCCTTTTTGTTTCTTTCCCCAGAGAGGCCGGGAGATCCCCCTCCCTCTCGATGTTGCCTTTTAGGCGGCGATATGGTAAAAGTGTCGGGTTATGGACCGCAGGGTTGTGCTCGTAACGGGAGGGTCGCGCGGCATAGGCCGGGCCGTCTGTCTGCTCATGGGGCGGAGGGGCTGCGCCGTGGCCGTGAACTTTGCGAGCGATGAGACGAGGGCCGGCGGGGTGGTCGACGAGCTGGCCGGGGCCGGCTCGCCCGCCGTTGCGCTCAGGGCCGACGTCTCCAAGGCCGACGAGGCGGCCGCCCTCGTCGATGGCGTCGTGGAGCGGCTGGGACGTCTCGACGTGGTGGTGAACAGCGCCGGGATCGAGCGCAGCGGCTTTCTCATCATGACCTCGCCGCGGGAGTGGGAGGACGTGATGGACGTGAACCTCAGGGGGGTCTTCAACGTCACGAAGGCGGCGCTTCCCCACATGATGGACGCCCGCGCGGGCGCCGTCGTCAACGTCGCCTCCCTCGCCGGCGTCACCGGTCTTGCCGGCGGGGTGCCCTACAGCGCCTCGAAGGGCGGCGTCATCGCCTTCACCAGGGCCCTTGCAAAGGAGGTGGCCCCCTTCGGCATACGGGTCAACGCCGTGGCGCCGGGCATGGTGGAGACCGATATGACGGCGGCCATGAAGGAGGCCGACAGGAAGAGGTACGAGGAGATGATACCGATGGGGAGGTTCGCCGAGGCCGCCGAGGTGGCCGAGGTGGTGGCTTTCCTCGCTTCTCCCGCGGCCTCCTACGTTACCGGCGAGACCGTGGTCGTCGGCGGCGGACTGCCCTGAACGCGGCGGAAAAAACAACGGGGAGGAGCTGAGAGATTGGCTAAGGAAGAGACGAAGTCGCGGCTCAAGGAGATGCTCGTCAGGAGACTCAAGCTCAAGATGGACCCCGGCGAGATAGGGGACAGGGACCCGCTCTTCGGCGGCGCCCTCTCGCTCGACTCCATAGACGCCCTCGAGATAGTGGTGGGGCTGCAGAAGGAGTTCGATTGCGTCGTCTCCGACAAGGCGGTGGCCGAGAAGGTTCTCGTATCGGTGGAGACGATGGCCGACTTCGTGGAGACCGGCAAGACCGGCTGAGTGCGGTGGCGCGCGGGGCCGGCCCATACGGCGGTGCGGGGGACGGGCTCCCCCACGCCGCTCCCTTCAGGTTCCTGGACAGGGTGACGGCGCTCGACGGCCGCGGTGGTTCGGCCGAGAAGCTCGTGACGGCCGACGACCCGCTCATGGGGGCGGGCGGCGGGGGCTACGCCCTGGCCCGGCTCATGGCCATCGAGGCCCTCGCCCAGCTTGCGGGCCTTGCCGCGGCGGCGGGAGCGGAGGACCGCAGCGAAGGGGACGGCGCCTATCTCGCCGGCCTCGACTCGGTGCGCTTCGGCGCGCCGCTGCGGGCCGGAGACCTGCTGCGCCTCGACGTCGCAGTGGAGGCGAGGCTCGGGCCTGTGGTCAGGGCCTCGGGCCGCGCCTCGGTAAGGGGGGAGACGGTCCTGCGGGCCGACCTCGTCATGGCGCTGGGCGGCCCGGCGACGGCGGGAGGCGGGCGGTGAGCTCCCCTGTCCCGCGCCTGCGCAGGTATTGATGAAGCCCGTCGTAGTCATCCCGGCCTACAACGAATCGCGCTACATAGCCGCCGTGGTCTCCGGCGTCCGCGACCATGTGGGCTGTGTGGTGGTCGTCGACGACGGGTCGTCGGACGGCACGGCCGCGGAGGCCGCCGGGGCCGGCGCCGTGGTGCTGCGCCGCCCCCACGCAGGCAAGGGGGCGGCCCTGCGCGAGGGCTTCGCCTGGGCCCTTCGCAACGGCTTCGACTGGGTCCTCACCATCGACGGCGACGGCCAGCACCACGCGGGCGACATGCCGGCCTTCCTCGACGCCGCATCGTCGGGCCGCTTCGACATGATCGTCGGCTCCAGGATGGGCGACACCTCGCGCATGCCCTTTGTCCGGCTCGTGACAAACCGCGTCATGTCCTTTGTCATAAGGCGCCTCACCGGACTCGACCTCGCCGACAGCCAGTGCGGCTTCAGGGCCGTGAGCGCCACGGTGCTCGCGGCCGTCACCCTCGAGACCTCCAACTACGACACCGAGTCCGAGCTGATCATCAAGGCGGCCCGCAGGGGTTTTTCCATAGGCTCCGTGCCCGTCAGGACCATATACAACGGTTCGAGGTCCTACATAAACAAGATGCGCGATACGGCGAGGTTCGTAAGGCTCGTCTGGAGGAGCCTGGGCGGTGGGTGAGCGTCGCGGGGAGCTGTGCCGCGTAAGCTGCAACGTCTGCGGCGCCGACGACACGATTCCGGTGACGGTGCAGTCGGGCTGGCCGGTCGTGCGGTGCCGCCGCTGCGGCTTCGTCTACGTAAACCCGAGACCCGATCCCTCGCGCCTCCCGTCGCTCTACGACGACTACCTGCCCAGCCGCATGGCCGACCCCGGCTCGTGGCGGCGCTACATGGAGCGCGTCTTCAGGACCACGGCCGCCATGATCGAGGAGCTTGCGCCCGGCAGGGGCGGCGTGCTCGACGTGGGCTGCGGCTACGGGTACTTCGTCGAGGAGATGGCGCGGCGCGGCTGGCGCGCCTGCGGCGTGGACCTCTCGGCCTCCGCCGTCGAGGCGGCGAGGGCGAGGGGGCTCCGCGTGGAAAGGGGCTCCGTGGAGCGGCTTCCCCCCGGTCTTCGAGGGCCCTTCGACGCCGTCACCATGTTCTACGTGCTCGAACACCTCCACGACCCCCTCTCGGCGCTCGAGGGAGTGCGCCGGCTACTCCGCCCCGGCGGTGTGCTCGTCCTCCGGCTCCCCCACACGACCCCCATCGTAAGGCTCCTCGACCTGGTGGGCGTAAAGAACAACCTCTACGACCCCCCCTTCCATCTCTGCGACTTCTCGCCGTCCACCGTGCGCATTATCCTTGAGAAGGCGGGCTTTTCCGTGGTAAAAACCTGTATAGGCGGCTGGACCGAGCCCCTGAGCCCGGGGCCCCGCCTGGCAAGCGCGCTCTCTGGACGCCTCGCCTCGCTGCTCTCGAAGGCGACGGGAGGAAGGCTCCTTCTGCCGGGCGTGAGCAAGACCACCCTGGCCCTGAGGGAACCTTCCTGAAAAGAGGTCGTAAAGAGCCGGGTTTCCCCGACTCCCTCTATGCCGGAGTGCCAGCTCGAGGCGGGCCCATGCGGTCAAAAAATTTTGGTCTTTGAGCTGCGCAAGAAATGTTTTTGAAGGGGTGTCTTCACCGCTCCCGGTGACTGCGTGCGGCGGCGGTGTCGGCGGCCGTATTGCTCTCCGTAGCCTCGGCGGCGGGGGAGGTGAAGAGTATAACGGCCGTGGGCTTCGGATCCATATACAAGGGGGACCGGGCCATGGCCCGTGACGCGGCGGTGAGTGATGCCATGAGAAACGCCGTCGAAGAGGCCGTGGGCGTTCTCGTGGCCTCTGAGACGGTGGTGGCCGAATTCGAGCTCCTGAGCGACCGCATCTACTCGCGCAGCGCGGGCTACATCCGCAGCTACCGGGTCGTGAGCGAGGGAGTCGACGACGAAAAGGGACTCTACCGCGTGAAGATCGCCGCCGAAGTGGCCCTGGGCGAGATAAGGGACGATCTCGCCGCCATAGGCATACTCCTTGCGCGCAAGCACATGCCGCGCATGATGGTCGTAATGGAGGAGGACCTCGGCTCCGGTCCCTCCTCCCCCGGCTCGCTCAACCAGGCCGAGACGACCATAATGGACGCCTTCACGGCCAAGGGCTTCTCCTTCGTAGACGCCGACACGGCAAAGCGCGAGGCTTCCCGCATCGCCTCTCTCTCCGGCGCATCGGGCGAGAAGGAGGCGGCGGCCCTTGCGGCGCGACTCGGCGCGGAGGTGATAATCGTCGGCAAGGCCGTGGCCCGTCCGGCTGACCGCAAGGTGGCCGGCACGAACCTGCGCTCCGTGCAGGCCACGGTGACGGCGCGGGCCCTGGCGGCCGACACGGGCGCCGTCATAGCCTCGGCCTCCGAGAGCGGGGCCGCCGTCCATCTCGACCCCACGGCCGGCGGGGCCGAGGCCGTGAAGAAGACGAGCGCCAGGCTCGCCGCGGCGTTGATGGACCGCATACTCGCAAGGTGGAGCCGCGAGGTCCAGACCTCCCAGACCGTGAAGCTCGTCTTCAAGGGCGTCGACTTCCGTACTCTCAGGGAGATCAGGACCTTCCTCGAGCGGGAGGTGCGAGGGGTGAAGGCCGTCCACCAGCGGAGCTACTCGGGCGGTGTGGGGGTACTCGACGTGGACGGCGAGACGGACGCCCAGGGCCTTGCAGACCGGTTGACGGCAAAGGAGATCGACGGCATTACCCTGGAGGTGACGGCCTTCTCGTCGGGCTCCGTGGAGCTGGAGGCGGCGAAAAGAGGCGGACCGGCGCGCCGGAACCCTTGAAATATTTCCAATCGAGGCTATAATTTAAGATAGCTCTGAAAATCAGACCCGGGGGACCTCTACAAAAGCGGTCCCCCGTGGTCATACCTTCTCGAAACCTCACCTTCAGGCGATATCTTCTCGACGTATTCTCGACGGTCTTTTACATTCTTGGGGAAACTCTGATTTTTATTGCACAGAGGGAACCTTTTTGTAAAGGGTCATAGACCCCCGGGTCACCTCAGACTCCCTCCAAAGACTTTTTGCTTGCTCATCGAGCCGCGTTGGTTCTCATGATCGCCGATGAAACGAGATCCTTCAGCCCAAGTCAAGAGTCTTTGAAGGGGGCGTCTTGTCCGCGGCGGCTGCCTCGGGGGGGGCCGTACCGGGGGTCGGCCCGCAAAGGCGTAAAAAAACCCCCGCCTGGCGCGGGCCGACCCCCGGTACGGCCGAAGAACCGAATAACATACGATGGGGCGGGGGGGGGGGGGGAAA
>DRME01000135.1 GCA_011375175.1 Deltaproteobacteria bacterium
ACTCCCTCCAAAAACTTTTAATGCGAGTTGGTTTCCCCCTGTTTTGCCAGGCAAAACAGGGGGAAACCAACTCGTATTGAAAGTCTTTGAAGGGGGTCTGGGGGAAACGTGGGCCTATGGCCCTTCTACAGAAAGTTTCCCCCAGCGCAATTAATCGGAACTTCCCTAAGAAGTTTCGGCGGAACAGATCGGAGCTCCCCCGAGACGGCGGCGGGAGCCTCCATCGCCCTTCTACTTGCCCCCGGCGTCGGCCGCCGGCCTCTCGACGAGCTCTATCACCGCCACGGGGGCGCAGTCGCCGTCGCGGTAACCGGCCTTCACTATCCTTGTGTAGCCGCCCTTCCTCTCCTTGAAGAGCGGGGCCAGCTCGCCGAAGAGTCTCTTGACGGTGCGCTTATTGCGCAGGAATGCCATGGCGCGGCGCATGGCGGCCTGGTCGCCGGCCTTTCCGAGCGTTATCATGCGCTCGGCGTAGCGGCGAAGCTCCTTGGCCTTGGCCACGGTCGTGGTGATCCTCCCCTCGTTGAGCAGGTCGTTCGTCAGGTTGGCCAGCATGCACCGCAGGTGTCCCTTGGGCCGGGAAAACCTCTTTACGTCCCTGTTGTGTCTCATCGTGGAACTCTCCTAAACGCTCTCCTTGCGCTCGCGGAGCATCTTTTCAAGCTCGGCCCTCGAGGGGAAGCCCTCGAGCTTCATGCCGAAATCGAGCCCCATCTCGGCAAGCAGGCTCTTTATCTCGTTGAGCGACTTGCGGCCGAAGTTCTTGGTCTTGAGCATCTCCGTATCGGTCTTCTGGACCATCTCGCCGATGAACTTTATGTCGGCGTTCTTTAGGCAGTTGGCCGAGCGCACCGAGAGCTCGAGCTCGTCGACGGTCTTGAAGAGGTTCTCGTTGAACTGTGGCTTGTCCTGCTCGCCCTCGCTCTCTTCCACCTCCTCTTCTTCGAAGGTGATGAAGACGCTGAGCTGGTCCTGCAGTATCTTGGCCGCCACGGCCAGCGAGTCCGCCGGCGTTATGGAGCCGTCGGTCCAGACCTCGAGCACCAGCTTGTCGTAGTCGGTCTGGCGGCCCACCCTCGCATTGGTGACCTCGAAGTTCGCCTTTGTGACGGGGCTGAAGATCGCGTCTATGGATATCATCCCCACGGGCTGGTCCTCGAGCTTGTTGCGCTCGGCAGGGGAGTAACCCTTGCCCCTGTCGACGACGAGCTCGCCCTTGAAGACGGCGTCGGCCGAGACGGTTGCGATGTGGAGGTTGGGGTTCATTATCTCCACGTTGGCGTCCACGGCTATGTCGCCGGCCTTGACGTCGCAGGGGCCGGTCGCCTCCATGGACAGCGTCCTGGGCGTATCGCCCGTGACCTTGAGCTTCACCTGCTTCAGGTTGAGGATGATGTCCGAGACGTCTTCCTTGACGCCCTGCACCGACGAGAACTCGTGGAGCACGCCGTCGAACCTGACGTTTGTAATGGCAGCGCCCTGGAGCGAAGAGAGGAGTATCCTGCGCAGGGCGTTGCCGATGGTGAGCCCGAACCCTCTTTCGAGCGGCTCGATTACGAACTTGCCGTGCGTATCGGAGAGACCGTTCTTCTCGGCCTCCACCTTCTTCGGTTTTATGAGGTCACGCCAGTTCTTCTGCATTTTTTCCCCTTGCTGGTATAGAGTACGGGAACCCCGCCCCGCTTACTTGGAGTAGAGCTCCACTATGAGCTGCTCCTGGATGGGGATCGTGACGTCATCGCGGCGCGGGCTCCTTGTGACGGTGCCCCTGAAATTCTGCCTGTCCAGCGAAAGCCACTCGGGCACGCCGCGGCGGTCCACCGCCTTGAGGTTCTCGGCGAAGCGCTTGACGTTGCGGCTCTTCCGGGCCAGCTCTATGGTATCGTTCTCCTTGACGCAGTATGAGGGGATGTTCACGCGCCTGCCGTTTACGAGGAAGTGGCCCTGGGTGACGAGCATACGGGCCTCGCGCCTGGAGCTGGCGAGCCCCAGCCGGTAGACGACGTTGTCGAGCCTGCTCTCCAGGAGCCGGACGAGTATGTCGCCCGTAACGCCCCTGGTCCTGTCGGCCCTGGCGAAGGTGTTGCGGAACTGGGTCTCCATGAGCCCGTACATGCGCTTTACCTTCTGCTTCTCCCTGAGCTGAAGGGCGTACTCCGAGACCTTGCTGCGCGACTGGCCGTGCTGCCCCGGCCCGTAGCTGCGGCGCTCGAAGGAGCACTTGTCGGTGTAACACCTGTCTCCCTTCATGAAGAGCTTCATCCCCTCGCGCCTGCATATCTTGCATACCGAACCTAAGTGCCTCGCCAAGACTATCTCCTCCTCCTGTTTAGACCCTGCGCCTCTTGGGCGGCCTGCAGCCGTTGTGGGGCAGCGGCGTGACGTCCTTTATGAGGCTTATGCTGAAGCCGGCGGCCTGGAGGGCCCTGAGGGCGGCCTCCCTGCCCGCGCCGGGACCGTTTATGTATACGTCCACCGTCCTCACGCCGTGCTCCATCGCCTTCCTGGCCGCCGCATCGCCCGCGATCTGGGCGGCGAAGGGCGTGCCCTTGCGCGAGCCCTTGAAGCCCTGCGAGCCGGCGCTCGACCAGGCGAGCACGTTGCCCTTAGGGTCCGTGATGCTCACGATGGTGTTGTTGAACGTCGACTTTATGTGGGCCACGCCCCTGGACACGGCCTTCTTTTCCTTCTTCGCCTTAGCCATCTGACATCCTCCGGTAAGTTGGCGTTCGTCGCCGCGTGAAGCCGGGCTACTTCTTCCTCACGCTCACCGAGCCCTTGCGCGGCCCCTTCCGGGTCCTGGCGTTGGTGCTCGTGCGCTGGCCCCTCACGGGCAGGCCCCTGCGGTGGCGCAGCCCCTTGTAGGTGCCGAGGTCCATGAGCCTCTTGATGTTCATCTGGACCTCCTTGCGGAGGTCGCCCTCGACCTTGTAACCGCTGTCTATGACCTTGCGCAGCGCAGCGACCTCGGCCTCGGTGAGGTCCTGGGTCCGCGTCGACGGATCCACGCCGGCCTCGGCGACGATCCTGGCCGCCGAAACGCGGCCTATGCCGTAGATGCGCGTAAGCGCTATGTCGATGCGCTTGTTCTTGGGAAGGTCAACACCGGAGATCCTCGCCACTTCGTTCCTCCTTGATTACCGAAAACAGAGGGGCGCTCAGCCCTGCCGCTGCTTGTGCTTGCTGTTGGGGCAGACCACCCGGAGCACACCCTTGCGCTTTATGACCTTGCACTTGGAGCATATCCTCTTTACCGAAGCCCTGACTTTCATGGCGCCACTCCGTTCACTTCACCCTGTAGGTTATTCTTCCCCGGCTCAGGTCGTAGGGCGAGAGCTCGACCGTGACCTTGTCGCCTGGCAGTATCTTTATGAAATGCATCCGCATCTTTCCCGAGACGTGGGCCAGAACCCTGTGACCGTTCTCGAGCTCCACGCGGAACATCGCGTTCGGCAGCGTCTCCACCACCGTGCCCTCGACCTGAATGGAATCTTCCTTTGCCATGGTTGTCAAATCCTGCTCAGAACATAAGGTCCGTTCGCGGTTACGGCCACGGAGTGCTCGAAGTGGGCCGAGAGCTTCCCGTCGGCCGTCACGGCGGTCCAGCCGTCGTCAAGGATCTTTATATCTTCCGAGCCGGCGTTGATCATAGGCTCGATGGCAAAGACCATCCCCTCCTTGAGCCTTGCTCCCGTGCCCGGCGAGCCGAAGTTGGGGACCTGCGGCGGCTCGTGGAGCTCGCGGCCTATGCCGTGGCCCACGAAGTCCCTCACCACCGAAAAGCCGTTGGACTCGGCGCACTTCTGTACGGCGGCCGAGATGTCGGAGAGACGGTTGCCCACCCTGGCCTCCTCTATGGCCAGGGCGAGAGAGCGCCTGGTCACCTCTACGAGCCTGCGGGCCTCGTCGCTTATCTCGCCCACCGGCACGGTGACGGCCGAATCGCCGTAGAAGCCGTCGCAGAGGACGCCGAAATCGATGCTCAAGATGTCTCCCTCCCTGAGCACCCGCGCCGCCGAGGGCATGCCGTGGACGAGTTCCTCGTTGACCGACGTGCAGAGGCAGTAGGGGTAGCCCCTGTAGCCCTTGAAGGCGGCCTTCACCTTCCTCCTGGAGACCTCGCGGGCGGCCGTCTCCTCGAGGTCCATGGTGGTGATGCCGGGCCTCACTTTCTCGGAGAGGAGGGCCAGTATCTCGGCGACGATGACGTTGCTTCGCCGCAGCCTCTCGATCTCTTCCCCTGTCTTGAGTATTATCGCATCACCGCCCAATGGCATCCACTACGGCCCTGGTGACGGCGTCCACATCGCCCACGCCGTTCACGGCCCGGTACAACCCCTTCCCCCTGTAGTACTCCACCAGCGGCAGCGTCTCCCGCTCGTAGACGGCGAGCCTCGCCTTTATGGTCTCTTCCTTGTCGTCGTCGCGCTGATAGGTCTCGCCTCCGCACCTGTCACACAGGCCTTCCGCCTTCGAGGGGTTGTACACCACGTGATAGCTTGCGCCGCAGCTTCTGCACACGCGGCGGCCGCTGAGCCTCTTTACGAGTTCCTCGCTATCGACCTCGATGCCGATCACGCGGTCGAGCTCTCGTCCGAGACTGCCGAGCGTGCGCTCGAGCGCCTCGGCCTGACTGATGTTGCGCGGGAAGCCGTCGAGGATGAACCCTTGGGCGCAGTCGGGCTCGCCGAGACGCTCAGCCACCATGGCCACGACGAGCTCATCGGGCACGAGCGCTCCCCTGTCCATGTACTCCCTGGCCCGGCGGCCGAGCTCCGTCCCCTCGCGCACGTTGCGGCGCAGTATGTCGCCCGTCGAGACCTGCGGGATCGCGTACTTCTCGGCTATTCTCTGGGCCTGTGTACCCTTGCCGGCCCCTGGCGCTCCAAGAAATATGAGGTTCATCAGCAAGCGGCCTCCCCTCTCGGTTTCTTCACTCGGCTCTCCTCTCTCGCCCCTCTTCGGAGCCCCCCTCTCGTCGCCCCCCTTCGGGGTCCCCCTCAGAGCCCCCTGCCCTTGATCCTGCCCTTCTTCATGAGGCTCTCATAGCTGCGGGCCATGAGATGGCTCTCGGCCTGCTGGGCCGTGTCCATGGCGACTCCCACGACGATGAGGAGCGCCGTGCCGCCGAAGTAAAAGGGGGCGTTGAAGCGCCACACCAGTATGGAGGGCAGCACACAGACGGCCGACAGGTAGAGCGCGCCCGTGAGGGTGAGCCGCGAGAGGACCCTGTCGATATAGGCCGCCGTGTTGGCGCCGGGCCTTATGCCCGGTATGAAGCCGCCGTACTTCTTCAGGTTGTCGGCCACGTCCTTGGGGTTGAACTGTATGGCCGTGTAGAAGTAGGCGAAGAAGATAATGAGCGCCACGTAGAGGATGTTGTAGAGGATCCCTCCCGGACTCAGCAGCGTATCGGCTATGTACTGCACCGCCGGTATGTCGACGAAGTTGCCGATGGTAGCCGGAAAGACCATTATGGACGACGCGAATATGGGAGGTATGACGCCGGCCGAGTTTATCTTGAGCGGCAGGTGCTGCGTGCCTCCCGTGGTCATGCGCCTGCCCACGACCCTCTTGGGGTAGTGTATGGGTATGCGCCGCTGGGCGGTCTCCATGAATACGATGAAGGCCACGACGGCGACCATCAGGCCCAGAAGAAGGAGCACGACGAGGGCGTTCATCTCGCCGGTGCGCACGAGACTCACCGTGTTGTAGACGGCCGAGGGCATGCGGGCGACGATGCCGGCGAAGATGATGAGCGATATGCCGTTGCCGATGCCGCGCTCGGTTATCTGCTCGCCGAGCCACATGAGAAAGGCCGTGCCGGAGGTGAGCGTCACCATGCTCATGAGCCGGAAGGACCAGCCCGGCTCAAGGACTATGGGCTCTCCGCCGGGCCCGCTCATCTTCTCAAGCCCTATGCTCATGATGAGGCTCTGCACGGCGGCGAGCCCTATGGTGAGGTACCTGGTGTACTGGGTGATCTTCCTGCGGCCCGACTCGCCCTCTTTCTGGAGTTTTTCGAGATGGGGCACGACCACCGTCATGAGCTGCAGGATGATGGACGCGCTTATGTACGGCATTATGCCGAGGGTGAAGACCGAGTACTGCTCGAGGGCGCCGCCGGTGAACATGGTGGCGAAGTCGAGCAGCGTGCCGCGGGCCGCCGCGAAGAAGCCCGCGAGGGCCGCGGCGTCCACGCCGGGCGTCGGTATAAAAACGCCCACCCTGTAGACGGCCAGGAGCAGAAAGGTGAAAAGGATACGTCTGTTGAGCTCGGGGATCTTCGAAATATTGGAGACGTTGGCGGCCAAATCAGATAACCTCCGCCTTTCCGCCGGCTGCTTCTATCTTCTGCCGAGCGGACCTGCTGAACTTCTGGGCCCTCACGGTGAGCGCCGCCGAGAGCTCGCCGTCGCCGAGGACCTTGACCGGTCCGCGTCCGCTCTTCTTTATGAGCCCCTTTTCGAGGAGCGCCGCCTCGTCGACCGTCGAGCCGGCCTCGAAGGCGTCCGCTATGGCGCCGATGTTGACGGTGCGCGCCTCGACGCGGAACCTGTTGTTGAAGCCCCGCTTGGGAAGCCTGCGCTGAAGCGGCATCTGGCCTCCCTCGAACCCGGCCTTCACGCCGCCGCCCGAGCGGGAGCGCTGGCCCTTGTGGCCCCGTCCGCTCGTCTTGCCAAGGCCCGATGCCTCGCCGCGTCCGACCCTCTTTTTCTTCTTCCTCGCCCCCTCGGGAGCCTTCAGCCTGTCGAGCATCTCTCGGTAATCCTCGCTTAAAAAAGCAATACTTTAACAGATTTGCAGCCTGATTCCAAGTCTTTTTTTGCCAGCCGGCGCAACGACACCCGGCCCAGCGCAGCCTCGCCCTCAGGGTCGTATACAGGCTCGGCTTTTTTGCGCCCCCCCCGGCGCAACGACACCCGGCCCCCTTCGTCCCCCACGGGGGTTCTCCTGCGGGCCATGGGCGAGCGGGCCTGGAACGGGGGCCGCGCCCTCTCCTCAGCCGATCTCCTCCAGCCTCACGAGATGTGAGACCTTGGCGGCCATGCCGCGGATGGACGGGGTGTCCCTGAAGATGCGCGAAGAGTTCAGCCTTCGAAGCCCGAGGGTGCGCAGCGTGGTCTTCTGCTTTTCGTTATAGCCTATGGCGCTCTTTACGAGCGTAATCCTTATCCTGCCGTTTTCCGCCATGACGATGCCTCGCAGATGGTTCAGGCGCCGGCCCGCGGCGACTTCTCGACGGCCTTGCCCCTGAGCCTGTATATCTCTTCGGGGCTGCGCAGTTGCTTGAGCGCGTCGACCGTGGCCTTCACCACGTTGTGGGGATTGTTGGAGCCGAGGCACTTGGTGAGCACGTTGTGCACGCCCACCGCCTCGAGCACGGCCCTCACGCCGCCGCCGGCTATGATGCCGGTGCCCGGCGCCGCGGGCTTGAGTATGACCCGCCCTGCGCCGTATCGGCCTATGACCTCGTAGGGTATGGTATCGTTTACGATGGGCACGGTAAAGAGCGATTTCTTGGCCTGGTCGATGCCCTTGCGTATGGCGTCGGGGACCTCGTTGGCCTTGCCCAGGCCTATGCCCACGCGGCCCTTGCTGTCGCCCACCACGACTATGCTGTTGAAGCTGAAACGCTTGCCGCCCTTGACGACCTTGGCCACCCTGTTGAGCGTGACGAGCTTGTCCTTGAGTTCCGGGGCGTTTGAATCGAACCTCTCCAAAAAACGACCTCCTTCAGCTTAGCTTTGCAGCCGCCGGTTAGCTTTGCGGCCGCCGGGCCGCAGCGGGCTAAAACTTCAGCCCCGCCTCTCTTGCGCCCTCGGCCACGGCCCTCACCCTGCCGTGGTAGAGGTAGCCGCTCCTGTCGAAGACCACGCTCTCCACGCCCTTGTCCCTGGCCAGGCGCCCTATGAGCTCGCCCACCTTCCTCGCCGCGTCGACCTTGCTCAGCGAGGCCGCCTCGGCGGCGAGCTCCTTGCTGAGCGTTGAGGCCGAGGCCACGGTGGAACCCGTCGTGTCTATGACGACCTGGGCGTAGATGTGCCTGTTGCTCCTGTATACGTTGAGCCTGGGCCTCTTTTCCGTGCCCCTGACCTTCTTCCTGACCCTGGCCTTGCGCCTGCTCCAGCCGGTCTTGTTGATGACTCTTGCGCTCACTACTTACCTCCAGCCTTGCCCGCCTTGCCGGCCTTGCGCGCTATCGTCTCGTCCGCGTACTTCACGCCCTTGCCCTTGTAGGGTTCGGGCTTGCGAAGGGCCCTTATCTCGGCGGCCACCTGGCCGACGAGCTGCTTGTCGGCGCCCTGTATGGTGACGGCCGTGGGCCTTTCGACCTTGGCCTTTATGCCGGCGGGGAGCCTGTACTCTATGGGGTGCGAGTAGCCGAGGCTCAAGTTGAGCACGTCGCCCCGGGCCTCCGCCTTGTAGCCCACGCCCACTATCTCGAGCTTCTTCTCGAACCCCTCGGCTACACCCCTGACCATGTTGGCGAGCAGCGTGCGCGTAAGGCCGTGGAGCGAGCGCTCGATGCGGCCGTCGCCGTTCCTCGTCACGGTGAGCACGTTGCCGTCGAGCTTCACCGAGACCTCGTCCCTTATCTTCTGCTCGAGACTTCCGAGCGGGCCGCTCACCTTGACCGTGCCGCCCTCTACGGCGACCTTCACCCCCGCGGGGATGTTTATGGGCTGCGTTCCAATCCTTGACATCTCAAAAAACCCTCGGTATCAGTAGACTATGCAGAGAACCTCGCCGCCCACGCCCAGCTCGCGGGCCCGCCTGTCGGTCATGACGCCCCTTGAGGTGGTGAGTATGGCCACACCGAGTCCGCCCAGCACGCTGGGGATCTCGTCCTTGCCCACGTAGCGCCTGATGCCCGGCCTGCTGACGCGCTTTATGGCCGTTATGACGCCCTTCTTGCCGTCCGTGTACTTGAGCCTGATCTTTATCAGGCCCTGCTTGTCGTCCCTGATGCAGGAATAGTCGTCGATGTACCCCTCTTCCTTCAGTATCTTCGCCACGGAGCGCTTGATATTGGAGGCCGGGATGGTGACGCTCCTGTGCTTTGCCTGCTGGCCGTTGCGTATCCTCGTCAACATGTCGGCGAGGGGGTCGGTCATCGTCATCTTGATAATCTCTCCGTGCTTTGATTTTATCGGGCCGTGGCGGCTCCGCGCCGCGGCCCCGCCGGCTTCGCAGCCCTACCAGCTCGACTTGACCACCCCGGGGAGCTCGCCGCGAAGGGCCATCTCCCTGAAGCAGAGCCGGCAGAGGTCGAACTTCCTGTAATAGGCCCTGGGACGGCCGCACCGGGGACAGCGGTTGTATTCCCTGACCTTGAACTTCTTGGGCCTCGCGGCCTTTGCAATGAGTGACTTCTTCGCCAAGACTTTTCCTCCGATACGTCCGATGTGGTTGAAGAGCGGCGGTGAGCCGCCGGACCCCGCACAGCCCCGCTCTCTTCACGGAGCCGCCGCCTTCGCGGAGCCCCGCC
>DRME01000136.1 GCA_011375175.1 Deltaproteobacteria bacterium
CCCTCCAAAAACTTTTAACGCGAGTTGGTTTCCCCCTGTTTTGCCTGGCAAAACAGGGGGAAACCAACTCGTATTAAAAGTCTTTGAAGGGGGTCTGGGGGAAACTTTCTACAGAAAGTTTCCCCCAGAGCAATAAATCAGAGCTTCCTTGCGGAAGGATCTCACAAGGCAAGACCCCCGGCCCTTGCGTTCGGGGCCGGGGGTCTTTGGGGACAGGAAGGACCTCCTGGTGTCAGGGGTCTTCCGGGGCGAAGCCGTCGGCGTCCTATTTCCAGGCGCCCGTGGAGTGCGAGGACTTGAAGAAGTGGATCCTGCCTATGGTGGCAAAGAAGTCTGCCGAGGGGTCCGCTGCGGCGGCAGCCTTTTCGGCCGTGTCCTCGTCGATGACCGACGTGTTGAACGTCTTGTCGACCGTCACGAAGCGTTCGTAGTGTATGCCGTCGGTAGTGCAGTCGAAGGTGTTGACCGTCACGGGGGCGCTCCCGATCTGGTACTCGGCGCCGCCGATGAACCGGCAGGCCACGAGCCCGTGATCGTTGAATCCGCTGTAGCGCTTGCTGCTTACGGCGTCAGCGCCGGACGCGAGGGCCGCCACGATGAGTGCCGCCATTATCGCCGTTGTGGTGTTCTTCATCTTCATCACCCCCTCTTACTATACTTATCGTCATTGGCCTGTAAGAACTGTAGCTCTATTCCAATAAATTAGTAACATGTGTAACTGCGGTGAAAGGGCCGTTAAGCTATTGACTTGCTTTTTGTCGTTGAATTTTCTATATTAAGGAAGCAAGGAAGCTCTGGCTTGTTGCACCGGGGGAGACTTTCTGTAGAAGGGCCAATGTCCACGTTTCCCCCTGCCCCAGCCAGCGTATGTTACTCGGTTCTTAGGCCGTACCGGGGGTTCGGGCCGCAAAGGCGTAAAGATCCCGCCTGGCGCGGCCCGAACCCCCGGTACGGCCCTCCGAGGCGGCCGGCGCGCTCTTTCTGCCTCCCATGAAAACAAGACCGTTGCTCAGAGGCTTTTTCATCGCCGTGCTCGTCGTCGCGGCCGCCTGGTGCGACGCTGCGGCGGCGCAGGCCCGCCTCGACGATGTGAAGGTATCGACGGACCCGCCCTTCACCGTCTCCTTCGCCGTGAGCGACGCCTTCAACGACGACCTCGTCGAGGCCATAAGGAGCGGCATCCCCACCACCTTCACGTACGTGGCCGAGCTCCACAGGCTCAACACCCTCTGGTTCGACGAGCCCGTTCAGAGCTGGACCTTCAGGCACACGGTCAAGTACGATACGCTCAAGGAAGAGTACGAGGTGACCCTCGGCGAGAAGCCGGGAGAGGAGCCTGGCTCGAAGGTGAGGACCAGGGACTTCGACGAGATGAAGCGGCTCATGGCGACGGTCGATGACGTGGCGCTGAGGCCGGAACATAAGCTCGAAGAGGGCGCAAGCTATGAGCTCAGGCTCATGGCGAGGCTCAACGCCGTGGACCTGCCTGGCATCCTCGACTACATCTTCTTCTTCGTCAAGTTCTGGGACGTTGAGACCGACTGGTACGTCCACGGCTTCGTCTACGGCGGGAAGGAGCAAGGGGGGGCCGGCGCCGGGGGACGACGATGAACGAGACCTTCAGGATAGAGGCGGACAGGAAGAGGCGGCGCCGGGAGTTCTATATAATCCTCGCGGTCATCCCCCTCATCGTCCTCCTCATCTATCTGGAGAGCCACGTGGCCGTCATCAAGGACGTGCCCGTCTCCACCAACATCCTCGTCTTCGGCCTCATAAACATCAACATCATTCTCCTCACCCTGCTCATCTTCCTCATCCTGCGCAATACGGTGAAGCTCTTCTTCGAGAGCAAGCGCAGGGTGATGGGCTCGCGGCTGCGCACAAAGCTCATAACGGCCTTCGTGGCGCTGAGCATCATCCCCACGTTCCTGCTCTTCTTCATCGTCATAGGCTTCATAAACAAGAGCATCGACGGCTGGTTCGACATAAAGATCGAGGATTCGCTCGAGGACTCGCTCGAGCTCGCCCAGAACTACTACCGCGACACGGCCGACAAGACCCTTTCGGCGGCCCGCCGGATAGCCGACGACCTGAGCACAAGCGGGCTCGTCTTCCGAAAGGTCGGGATCTGGCGCCTCATAGAGAGCCAGCGTCGCGCCGGGGACTTCGCGACCGTCGAGGTCTTCAGCTCCCAGGGCACGCGCATAGGCTACGCCATATCGAGAAAGGTCACCAAGACCATGGTCCCCAACATCGCTCCCGAGCCGGTGGCGGACTCGCTCGACGGCGAGGCCTGGAGCTTTGTGGAGACCATGCCCATAGGCGACGTCGTGCGGGGTCTCGCACCCATACACTCGGTGGACGGTGAGCGCGTCATAGGGGCGGTGGTGGTGAGCTACTACGTGCCGAGATCGCAGATAGCCAAGATGCGCGAGATATCGTCGGCCTTCGAGAACTACAAGCAGCTCAAGCTCCTCAAGAATCCGGTCAAGGCGAGTTACTTCACCATATTGCTCGTCATAACGCTGCTCATCGTATTCTTCTCCATATGGATAGGCCGCTACATAGCCCGCGAGATAACGGTGCCCATCCACGAGCTCGCCGAGGCGACCCACGCCGTGGCCAGCGGCGACCTCGACGTGCGCATAAACGCCGAGAGCAAGGACGAGGTGGGGCTGCTGGTGCGCAGCTTCAACCGCATGACCGAGGACCTCAAGGCCGGGAAATCGAGGCTCGAGGAGGCGAACCTCAGCCTGCGGCGCACCAACACGGAGCTCGAGCAGCGACGCCGCTACATCGAGATCGTGCTCAGCAACGTGCCGGCCGGCGTCATATCCATCGACAGGAGCGGCCGCATCACCTCGCTCAACCGCGTGGCCGCCGACATGCTGGGCACCAGCGAGTCCGCGGCCCTGGGGAGCAACTACAAGGACATCCTGCGCTCTCCCGAGCGCAACGCCCTGCGCGAGATGATAAGGGAGATGAACGAGCTCTCCGTCGAGTCCCTGGAGAGGCAGATGAAGGTGCGCATAAAGGGCAAGGACCTGACCGTGCTCGTCAACCTCAACGCCCTGCGCGACGAAGGCGGCGACTACATCGGCATGGTCGCCGTCCTCGACGACCTGACCCACCTGCTCAAGACCCAGCGCATGCTCGCCTGGAAGGAGGTGGCCCGCCGCATAGCCCACGAGATAAAGAACCCGCTCACACCCATAAAGCTCTCGGCCCAGAGGCTGCGGCGCAAGTACCTCCACGCCTTCGACGACAACCGCGTCTTCGACCAGTGCACGGCCACAATCATAAGGCAGGTCGAGGAGCTCAGGATACTGGTCAACGAGTTCTCCAGCTTTGCGCGCATGCCGGCGGCCGACCCCTCGCCCGACGACCTCAACGCCCTGGTGGACGAGACCGTGGCCCTCTACAGGGCCGGACGCAGGGAGATGGAGATAAGGACGATACTGGACCCCAACCTGCCGGTCCTCGACCTCGACCGCCGCCAGATAAAGCGCGTGATCATAAACCTCCTCGACAACGCCATAGCGGCTGTGGAGAAGGGCGGAGACATATGCGTGGAGACGCGCTTCGACATGGAGCTCGGCCTTGCGAGCCTCGAGGTGAGGGACACGGGCGCGGGCATAGACCCCGAGCTCAAGGACAGGCTCTTCGAGCCCTACTTCTCGACCAAGAAGTCGGGCACCGGCCTGGGGCTGGCAATCGTCAGCAACATCATAGCCGACCACAACGGCTACATGAGGGTGAAGGAGAACGTGCCCCGCGGCACGAGGTTCATCATCGAGTTTCCGGTAAAGGCGGCGGCCGTATGACGAGCGTACTCGTCGTAGACGACGAAAAGGAGATAAGGGACGCCCTCGAGGGCGTGCTCAGGGACGAGGACTACCGGGTCCTCACGGCCTGCGACGCCGAGCAGGCCCTCGCGGCCGTAGACGCCGGGGAGCCGGACATCGTGCTCCTCGACATATGGATGCCCGGCATGGACGGCCTCGAGGCCCTCGAGCGGATAAGGACGAGGGCCGCCCACCTGCCGGTCATCATGATCTCCGGGCACGGCACCATCGAGACGGCCGTGAAGGCCACCAAGCTCGGCGCCTACGACTTCATCGAAAAGCCCCTGTCGCTGGACAAGGTGCTCCTCGCCGTCGAGCACGCCCTGGAGAAGAGGAGGCTCGTCGAGGAGAACGAGGCGCTGCGCCGCAGGGAGCTCGAGCGCTACGAGATGATCGGCGTCTCCAGGGCCATGAAAAAGCTCAGGGACGACATAGCCCGCGTGGCGCCCACAAACGGCTGGGTGCTCATAACGGGAGAGAACGGCACGGGAAAGGAACTCGTGGCCCGCAACATCCACATGTTATCGAAGAGGTCGGCAAAGCCCTTCGTGGAGGTAAACTGCGCGGCCATACCGGAGGACCTCATCGAGAGCGAGCTCTTCGGCCACGAGAAGGGCGCCTTCACCGGCGCCGTGGCGCGCAGAAAGGGGAAGTTCGACCTCGCCGACGGCGGCACCATCTTCCTCGACGAGATAGGGGACATGAGCCTCAAGACACAGGCAAAGGTGCTGCGCATCCTGCAGGAGCGCAGCTTCGAGCGCGTCGGCGGCACGGAGAAGATAACCGTCGACGTGCGGGTCATAGCGGCGACAAACAAGGACCTCACGGCCGAGATGGAGGCAGGCAGGTTCCGCCAGGACCTCTACTACAGGCTCAACGTCATACCGTTCCACGTGAAGCCGCTGCGCGAGAGGACCGAGGACATCCCGGTCTTCGTCGAACACTACCTCAAGGAGTTCGCCCGCGAGACGACCCGCGAGCCGCTGAAGATATCCGGCGAGGCCGTCGATATGCTCAGAAGGTACAGGTGGCCCGGCAACGTGCGCGAGCTCAGAAACCTCATCGAGCGGCTCGTCATCATGGCGCCCGGGCCGGTCATAACGCCGGCGGACCTGCCGCCCTACGTCAGGGGCGAGGGCCTCAAGAGCCGCGGCCTTGCGGCCGCCACGCTCCGCGAGGCGCGCCGAGACTTCGAAAAGGAGTTCATCTGCCGCAAGATAGAGGAGTTCGGCGGAAACATAGCCAGGGCCGCCGAGGCCATGGGCATAGAGCGCAGCCACCTCTACAGGAAGATCAAGAGCTACGGCATAGACGTCTGAGATCGGTCGGGCCGGACCCGTCAGGGCGGGGGGGAAGGGGAGGAGGGGGGGAGCGCCCCTCCGGCGGCCCTCGGCGGCGCGCGTCTTGACTTGGCCCGATCCATGTGTTCTAATTCCAGTATGGGGGGGAGATTTCCTCGATATCTCGGTAACTCTCCGTTATCGTCTCACCGAGGGAACTCTCTGTAGAAGGACCACAGGCGGCGCGGCGCCCCTGTTCGGCGGCGCGGCGGCGATGGTCGCCCTCCACGGCCGAAGGCGGCGCGGCAGTGCGGCCCCCTTTCGCCCGTCCCGGCTTCGCCTTTGACGCCATGAAGATCAGGGTATTGATAGCGCTGAGCAACATGCTCTTTTCCAGGGGGATCGCCGGGCTCCTCGCCGCCGACGACGGCATCGAGGTCGTGGGCATCCACAAGACAGGCTCCAGGGCCTCCGAGGCCGTGACCGCCGCGGCCGACATCGTGCTCGTCGACCTCATGACCCTTTACAACGACATGAAGGACGGCGGGGGCGGAAAGGGAAAGACCGGCCGGCGTCCCCGGTACCTGCTCCTCGATACCCAGTGCGGCGAGGAGAACATCGTCTCGGCGCTAATCACCAAGAAGGTGAGCGGCGTGCTGCGCGCCGACGCCACCGAGGCGCTCCTGAAGAAAGCGGTGAGGGCCGTTCACGGCGGGGAGGTATGGATCGACAAGGCGACGGTCAAGAACCTCCTCTACGGACTCGACGCCCTCAAGCAGCACAAGGCGGCGACGCTGACAAGACGCGAGCTCGAGATCGTCTCCCTCATAAGCGAGGGCTGCAGGAACAAGGAGATAGCCGCCAAGCTCAAGATAAGCGAGCCGACGGTGAAGGCCCATCTCAACCGCATATTCGGCAAGCTCGACATCCACAACAGGGCCCAGCTCGTCACCTACGCCGTGCGCAACGAGCAGCTCAAGGGGCTGTTGCCGTCGGTCGACGTGAGCGGCAATGAGTGAGCTCCGGGCGCGGCCGTCGGCGCACGGCGCCGGGTTGTGCTCCGGCGCCGGCGGGACCCCCCTCTTCCGCCGCCCCGCAGGGGGACGTCTGAGCCGCGCAGCGACCGTCTCGTACCGGCCGGGCCTGCCTGAACTCGTCCGGATCGAAGTATGACAAGGCAGCTTCGAATCGTTAATATCCTTCTGCTTCTGTCTCTATTTCCCCTCTCATCGGTCCTCGTAAGGGATTACGTCGTCTACAGGTACTCGGCGCCCCCGGCCCCGGTTCGTGAGAGCGGGGTGACGCCTGCGCCCGCCATGCCGGCCTTCGACGACTACCGGCCCGTCGTCGAGAGCGGGGTCTTTCCCTCGAAGACGCGCAGGCTCACGGCCATAGACATGGCCGCCGCGTCGGCCGCCGAAGAGCGGGGGGCCGGGGCGAAGGCGGGGCCGGCGGTCAACGAGAACCTCGTGCTCCTCGGCGTGGTCACGGGACCGCGCCTCTACGCCGCCTTCCATGACAGGAAGAGCCGCAGCGAGGAGGTCTTCGCCGTGGGCGACGAGCTCTTCGGGAGCGGCACCATAGAGGAGATTACGGCCCGGGGCGTGCGGGTCAGGGTCGGAGCGACGACGGTGTTCTATACCATCGACGAGGAGGACGACGGAGCCGCCGGGCGGGCGGCTACACCGTCGCTTGCGCCGCCCGTTGAGAGGGGGCGCCCGCCCATGACGGCGCCTCCATCGGGACCGTCGCCGCTCTCCAAGAAGGTGGGCGAGGGCGAGTGGGTCATCGACAGGCAGGCCGTGCTCGCCGCCCTCGAGGACATGAGCCAGGTCCTCTCCGACGCAAGGCTCTTCCCCAACACGGTGGACGGCAGGATCAAGGGCTTCCGCGTCACGGAGGTCAGGCCCAGGGGGATATTCGACGCCATAGGGCTCAGAAACGGCGACGTGCTGCTCAGCGTCAACGGCTACGAGATATCGAGCCCCGAGCGGGCCATACAGGTGCTCACGGGCCTGAAGGGCAACAATTCCATAAGGCTCGACATCATAAGGGACGGGCGCAACGTGAGCTTCAACTACCGCATGCAGTGAGCTGCGGCGCAAGAGGGGGACGGTGACCCTTACGCACAAACAAAAGGCTCGGCCCGCGGCGGAGACGGCGGCAAAGGCGGTGCGCTCTGCGCGGGGGATCTTCCTGGCCGTCGCCGCGGCGCTGGCGCTCATGGCGGCGGCGCCGGCGTCGTCGTGGTGCGCCGAGAGGGGGAAGGGAGACGACAACGCCCGTTACACCATAAACTTCGTAGACGTGGAGCTCTCCACGCTCGTCAAGGTCATAAGCGAGATCACGGGCAAGAACTTCATATACGATACGAACCTGAAGGGCAAGGTCACCGTCGTCTCCCAGGCGAGGCTCACGGAGGACGAGGCCTTCAACCTCTTCGCCTCGGCCCTGGAGCTCAAGAACTTCACCCTCCTGCCCACGGCCGGGGCCTACAAGATCGTCCCCTCGGCGCTCATAAAGCAGAGCGGCGGGAAATTCGTCGACGAACACACGCCGGCGCTCGCCGACGAGTCCTACGTGGTGCGGCTCATAACGCTCGAACACATCTCGACGGCCGAGGCGCTGCCCGTGCTGCGGCCCTTCATCTCGCGCAACGGCTACCTGGCGGCCTTCGGATCGAGAAACGCCCTCCTCGCCTTCGACACGGCCCTGAACGTGGACAAGATAGCCGCCATCGTCAGGGCCGTGGACGTGGAGAGCGAGGACGTCACCCCCGAGATAGTCTACCTGAAGAACGCCAGGGTCGAGGCCATAGCGCCGGTGCTCAAGCAGGAGGAGCAGCGCCGCAGCGCCGCCAAGGGCGGCGCTGCGGCGCCGGGGGCGCAGCGGCTCACCGTCCTGCCCGACAAGCGTCTCAACGCCGTCGTGCTCCTCGGCCCCGAAAGCCAGACCAGGGAGATGAGAAAACTCATCGAGATGCTCGATCTCCCCTCTCCCGAGACGGCCAGCGCCATCAACGTCTACTATCTTGAGAACGCCGACGCCGAGGAGATGGCCAAGGTCCTCGAGGGGCTCCTCAAGCCCAAGGCGGCCTCCAAGCAGCCCGGCGCGCCGCCTATCGAGCTGCCCAGGGAGTTCTCGGGACCCATAGCCATAACGCCCGACAAGACGACCAACGCCCTCGTCGTCATGGCCTCACCCGAGGACTACAAGAGCCTTCTCAGCGTCATATGGAAGCTCGACCGCAGGCCCAAGCAGGTCTACGTGGAGGCCATGATAACGGAGGTATCCATAGACAAGGCCCTCGAGCTCGGCAACACCTGGCGCTATACGGGCACCAAGGGCGGCCGTCCCATAGCCATAGGCGGGCTCGGCACCATCGACTCCTCGGCCGTGCAGTCCGTCATGTCGGGCCTTGCGGGCCTCACGGTGGGCGGGCTCGGCAACTTCCTCAGCGTCCCCTACACCGCCCCCGACGGAACGGTCAAGACGCTGTCGGCCCCCGGCTTCGCCATGCTCTTCAGCCTCAACCAGTTCAAGGACGTGGTCAACGTCCTCTCCACGCCCCACATCCTGACGAGCGACAACATCGAGGCCGAGATAATGGTCGGCGAGAACGTGCCCTTCCTCGGACAGTTCGAGCGCCAGCCCACTACGACCAACCAGCCGCTTCTCCAGTCCATACAGCGCAAGGACGTGGGCATAACGCTGCGCATAAAGCCCAAGATAAGCGAGGGCGGCTTCGTGCGCCTGGACATATTCCAGGAGATATCGGCCGTGGCGCCCAAGACCGTGGCCTCCCAGGCCGGCGCCACCGACCTCATAACCACCAAGCGTTCGGCCAGGACCGAGGTGGTCGTGCAGGACCGCCAGACCGTCGTCATCGGTGGGCTCATCCAGGAGAAGACGACGGACAACATCACCAAGATACCCTTGCTCGGCGACATACCGTTCATAGGCTCGCTCTTCCGCTACAAGAAGGAGGAGAAGCGCAAGACCAACCTCCTGGTCTTCATAACCCCCTACATAATCGAAGACTTCGAGGACCTCGAGCGGCTCAGAAACCGGAAGATAGAGGAGTTCTCCGAAGCCATGCCCCCGGGCGGCAGACCCGGCGCTCCAACGGACCGCCCTCCCTCGCAGGGCGGGGCGGAAGAGAGCGGCGGGAGTTCGGGCGCGGCTCCGGCCGCCGGGACTGCCTTCACGGCGGCCGCCGCAGAACCGGACCTGAACGACGAGTTCTACGAATTTTATTAGGGAAACTCCGATTTATTGCACTGAGGGAACCTTTTTGTAAAAAGGTTCCCTCAGACTCCCTCCAAAAACTTTCAATGCGAGTTGGTTTCCCCCTGTTTTGCCTGGCAAAACAGGGGGAAACCAACTCGTATCGAAAGTCTTTGAAGGGGGTCTGGGGGAAACTTTCTACAGAAAGTTTCCCCCAGGGTAATTAATCGGAGCTTCCTCGGACACAGGCGAGCATGAGCGATCTTATTGGAAAGGAAACAGAGCGCGGCGTTTCGTTTGGAGCCGTGAGTGTCGACGATCTCGACCCCTCGCTTCTGGAGCGCGTGCCGCTCTCCTTTGCCAGGAAGAACCTGGCGTTGCCGCTGAGGATCAGCGACGGCACGCTCGAGGTGGCCCTGGCCGACCACGGCGGCATATTCGCCCTCCACGACCTGGAGCGGCTCTTCGCCGTGCCCGCCAGGGCGGTCATGGCGCCGCGCGAGGTCATAGTGGACGCCATAAACAGCTTTTACGACCGTCTCTCCGGCTCGGCCCAGGAGGTGATAGAGGACATGGGCGACGAGGGGCTCGACGCCATAGCCACGGCCTGGGAGGAGCCCAAGGACCTGCTGGACCTCACCGACGAGGCGCCGGTCATAAGGCTTCTCAACTCCCTGCTCTTCCAGGCCGTCAAGGACCGGGCGAGCGACATCCACATAGAGCCCTACGAGCGCGAGGTCGAGGTGCGCTTCCGCGTGGACGGCGTGCTCTACGAGGTCCTGACCCCTCCCAAGCTGATCCAGGAGGCCCTGGTGAGCAGGGTGAAGATCATGGCGGGGCTGGACATAGCCGAAAAGCGCCTGCCCCAGGACGGCCGCATCGGGATTCTCGTCGCCGGCAGGGAGATAGACGTGCGGGTCTCGGTGGTGCCCACGACCCACGGAGAGCGGGTGGTCATGAGGCTTCTCGACCGCCGCGGCGAGGCCATAGGGCTCGAGCACGTGGGCCTGCCTCCCGAGGGGCTCGATACGCTGCGCTCGCTCATCGGACGCACGAGCGGCATAATACTGGTGACCGGTCCCACGGGCTCGGGCAAGACGACGACCCTCTACGCCGCGCTGCGGGCCATAAACTCCATGGAGC
Source organism: Deltaproteobacteria bacterium (assembly GCA_011375175.1). Lineage (NCBI taxonomy): Bacteria > Pseudomonadati > Myxococcota > Myxococcia > Deltaproteobacteria bacterium. Next base: position 10,496 of record DRME01000136.1, read on the forward strand.
GCAACATCATAACCGTAGAGGACCCCGTGGAGTATCACCTCAAGGGCGTAGGCCAGATACAGGTCAACCCCAAGGTGGGACTCACCTTCGCCGAGGGCCTGCGCTCCATACTGCGCCAGGACCCGGACGTCATAATGGTGGGCGAGATACGGGACGCCGAGACGGCCGAGATAGCGACCCAGGCGTCGCTCACCGGCCATCTCGTCCTCTCGACCCTCCACACAAACGATACGGCCTCAGCCGTTACGAGGCTCATCGACATGGGCATCGAGAAGTTCCTCGTCGCCTCCAGTCTCACCGCCGTCCTCGCCCAGCGGCTCGTGCGGGTGCTCTGCCCCCGCTGCCGCGAGTCCTACGAGCCGGACCGCGCCGGGACGCGCTGGTTTGCGCAGCCGCCCCCCAGGCTCTGGAGGCCCGTCGGCTGCGACGAGTGCTTCAACACCGGCTACCGCGGCAGGACAGGCATATTCGAGATGCTCGTCGTGGACCGGGGGCTTCGAAGCGTGCTGCTCGAGCACCAGGACGCCGACACGATAAAGGGCTACGCCGTGGAGCACGGCATGAAGACCATGTTCGAGGACGGTCTGGACAAGGCGCGCCGCGGGGTTACGAGCGTGGAGGAGGTGCTGCGCGTGACCCAGGACGAGCAGCCCCTGTGAGCGGCGGCGCGGTTGTTGCGGGCTTTTCGGGGAGTTCGTCGCTCTCCAGGCCCCGCCGCCCGGGGGCGGCGGGGCCGTAGCGCAAGGGTATGCCGACTTTCAGGTACAGGGCCTACGACGACGCAGGCAGGGCCGTAAGCGGCGAGCTCGAGGCCGAGGGTCTCAAGGACGCCGTCGAGAGGCTGAGGCGCAAGGGGCTTCACCCCAGCAAGGTGAGCGCCGCCGCCGCAGCCGCTGCGGGCGGCAGGGCGGTGGGCGCCGACATGCTCGCCCTCACGACCCGCCAGCTCGCCACCCTTCTCGGCTCCGGCTCGCGGGTGACCGACGCCCTCTCGGTCCTGGCCGACGAGGGCGGCTTCGCAAGGCTCCGGCCCGTGCTCCTCGACATAAAGGACAGCGTCGCCCAGGGCAACTCGCTTGCCCGCTCGCTGGAGACGAGGCCCGACATCTTCTCGCCCCTTTACCGCGGGCTCGTCGCGGCCGGCGAGGCGAGCGGCTCTCTGGACAGGGCGCTTGCGCGTCTTGCCGACTACCTCGAGACGAGGGCGAGGATAACGCGGGAGGTGAAGGCGGCGCTCGCCTACCCGGCGCTCATGACCGTCGTCGGCACCGGCGTGCTCACCTTCCTCTTCATCTTCGTCGTGCCCAAGATAACGCGCATCTTCGAGGAACGGGAGGCGGCGCTGCCCTGGATGACCGTCGTGCTCATGGCCGTGACCGACCTTGTGAGCCGCTACTGGCCGTATCTGCTCATAGCGGCGGCGGCCGTCGCCGCCGCGCTGAGGGGGCTCTTCAGAAGCGGCGCGTACAGGGGGCGGCTCGACGCCTTGCTGCTCCGTGTCCCCTGGTTCGGGCGGCTTCTCGTCCACTTCCACACGGCCAACATGGCCCGCACGCTGGGAAGCCTGCTTCTCGGCGGCGTGCCGCTTCTCAAGGCCCTGGAGATGACCCGCGGCGCCGTGGACAACAGGGTCTTCGAGGAGACGCTGGAGGCGGCGCAGCGGCGGTGCGCCG
>DRME01000137.1 GCA_011375175.1 Deltaproteobacteria bacterium
ACTCCCTCCAAAAACTTTTAACGCCCTGCGGATCATCCCGATTTTGCAAGCAAAATCGGGATGATCCGCAGGGAATTAAAAGTCTTTGAAGGGGGTCTGGGGGAAACTTTCTACAGAAAGTTTCCCCCAGGGTAATTAATCAGAGTTTCCCTAAAGTATAAGGTCGCCTTGCCGAAGAGTAATCAACGGAGTCTCTTCGGAGGTGGATGCCTGTCGCCTTGCGGCACGGTCATGTCTGAAAAAGGGAGGCCATTATGAAGACCAAGATTTCGATTGCGGCGCTTGCGGTGGTGCTTTTGAGCGTGCCCGTCCAGGCCCGCGAGTGGATGATCGTGGGGCCCAGGGCGCTCGGCATGGGCGGCGCCCACGTGGCGGTGGCCAACGACGCCACGGCGAGCTACTGGAACCCCGCGGCCTATGGTTTCTTCAAGGGCGAGGGCGAGGGCGACTACGACCCGCGCAGCTGGTCCACCGACCTCGGAGGCGGCGCCGTCTGGCAGATCCACGAGGACCTGGGCGAGATCATCGACAGGATAGTGCAGATTGACTACGAGAACCTCAACGACGGCTCCATACCGGCGGCCAACGTCTCCGACTTCCTCCAGCTCGTAAACGAGCTCAAGACCTTCAACGACAACCCCAACCGGGCCGCCACGGTCATGGCCAACGCCCGTCTCGCCGTGCAGGCCGGTCACTGGGGGCTGGGCGGATACGGCTTCACCGAGATATCGGGCAAGGGCCAGCTCGACCTGGTCAACATCGCGCCCGTCGACCCAGGCGTGACCTTCACGGTCGACGACTTCACCAACCCGGCCAACTACGGCTGCACCGCCTGCACGGGCGGCACCTACCTGACGGCCCAGCAGAAGAGCGATCTCAGCACGAGCCTCGCCGGCCTGGGGTGGACCCAGACGCAGATCGACAACTTCATCAATGCCGTGGACTACGGTCTGACCCAGGCCGACGCCGCGGGCTTCACCATCCCGGCCGACATAGTGACCCAGGTCGAGACCGTCGCCTCCCTGGCCACCAGCGCCGCCAACTCGGGCGGCTCCTTCGCCGACAACACGTCGAGACTGCTCTTCAAGGGCATAGGCGTTATCGAGGTGCCGCTCACATACGGCTACGCGCTCAACGATAACTTCGCCATCGGCGGCAACGTCAAGTACATGAAGGGCAGGACCTACAACACGGCCGTCAAGGTCTTCAACACCGACTTCGGCGACGCCGTGGACAAGGCCAGGGACGACTACACCGACAGCACCAATTTCGGCATCGACGTGGGCGCGCTCTACCGCGTAAGCGGCGACACCTTCAGGATAGGACTCGTGGGACGCAACATCAACTCCCCCAAGTTCGACATGAAAAGACTCCTGCCCGGCGACGACGACTACATAAAGGAGAAGGCCCAGGCGCGGGCCGGTCTCGCCTACCAGCCCTGGGACTTCCTGGTGCTCGCCGTGGACATCGACCTCACCGAGAACGAGACGACCGTCTCGAGCGTTTACAAGAGCCGCAACCTCGGCGGCGGCGCCGAGATAAACATCTGGGACTTCCTGAAGCTGCGGGGCGGCCTCTACAAGAACCTCGCGGAGAGCGACATCGGCCTGGTCTACACCGCCGGCCTGGGCATACAGATATGGAAGTTCAGGCTCGACGTGGGAGGGGCCATGGCCTCCAAGTCGAGCACCATCGACGGCAACGACATCCCCAAGGAGGCCCGCCTCGAAGCGGCCCTCTCGGCGGTCTTTTAAGGAAGCTCTGGTCTATTTCACTGAGGGAACCTTTTTGTAAAAGAGTCACAGACCCACGGTTCCCTCAGACTCCCCCCAAAAATTTCAATGCTTTCGGACTTCCCTGATTTTGCTTGCAAAATCAGGGAAGTCCGAAAGGCATCAGCAGTCTTTGAAGGGGGCCTGCTGGCCGCGCCGGCTGCCTCTGGGGGCTGTACCGGGGGTTCGGGCCGCAAAGGCGTAAAAAAATGCCGCCTGGCGCGGACCGAACCCCCGGTGCAGCCGAAGAACCGAATATACGATGGGGCCTGGGGGAAACGTGGGCCTATGGCCCTTCTACAGAAAGTTTCCCCCAGAACCATTAATCAGAGCTTCCCTTTCACAATCCCCGGGGGATTTCGAGAGCCTTTGAGGGGCCTTACATCCCCGGTATGAGTCTCTTCAGCCACCCCTCCCTCGTGTCTATGGCCCGCGACGGGCACGCCTCCTGGCAGCAGTAGCAGCGTATGCAGCCGTCGTAGTCGATGACTATGGCGTCGCGCTTTTCCATGACACCAGCGGGGCAGACGCTCACGCATACGCCGCAGAGCGTGCAGGCGCCCTCGTCTATGTGGGGGCGCGAGGTGAGGGCCTTGCGCAGCCTCTTTTCGAGGAAGGGCGGGAGTCTCTCGGCGAAGTTGAGCCCCACAAGGGGCGGCAGCTCGAAGCCCCCGATCCTGCAAGTCTCCGGGTCTTCGCCGGCGACCTCTATCCTTGCAAGGTCCGTCTCTCCGGCGCGCCGGCGCCTTGCCGCCTCCAGGAGCGCGAGCCGCCGGGGGGCGACGCCGAGGAGCGAGGCGGCCACCGCGTCGAGCGCCGGGGCGTCGTCCGAGGCCATGACAAGCCCCGTGTGCCTCGGCTCTCCGCTCGCCGGGCCGTTGCCCTCCATGGAGACGACGGCGTCGAGGATGTTCAGTCTCGGCGCCACGAAACGGTAGAGGTCCACGAGCATGTCGGCGAAGCGGCCCGTGTCTATGCCCGCCGTCAGGTGCCACTGGGGCTTTCTCGCGCCCGGCACGCAGCCGAAGACGTTCTTTACCGCCATGGTCAGCAGCATCTGGGCGTGGGTCTTGAGCTTGGGGAGGTTTATGACGCCGTCGGCGTCGAGGACCTCGCCGGCGATCTCGAGGCGCTTGAAGACGGCGCCGTCGGGGTTGTCGACCCGCACAAGGTTCTTGAACTCGACGAACTCCGTCCCCGTCTCGAGGCAGGCGTCCATGACGCCGCAGCGCTGCGCTATCTTGCGGGCGCTGCCTATGCCGGGGCTGTCTCCCACGAGCGGCTCGGCCCCGGCCCGGCGGACAAGCTCTATGACGGCCTTCACGACGGCCGGGTGGGTCGTTACGGCCGCCTCCGGGGGCTTTGCCGAGAGGAGGTTGGGCTTTATGAGGATGCGTTCGCCGGGCGAGACGAAGCGCTCCATGCCGCCGAGAAGCTCCACGGCCTCGGAGACACGCTCTGCCACGAGGGCCTCGTCGTAGGAGGGACACTTGCGTATGGCGACACGGGCCGACATTGCGCCTGTCCTAAGAGGCGCCGGTGCGCGGCCCGGCGCTTGCCGCAGCGCCGCAGCGCCGCGACGGGGGAGCTGGAGGGGTGGGCAGAGGAATCAAGGGGCGGCCTTCAGCGTCTTGAGCTTTCTTCGCGCCTTGTCGGCCTCGGGGCTGTTGGGGTGGCGCTTCACCACCTCTTCGAGCAGCACGCGCGCCTCCTTCACGGCGCCGAGTTTCTCGAAGGCGTAGCCCTGCTTGAGCAGCGCGGCCGCCACCTTGTCGCCCTCGGGGTACTGCTTTATGACCTTGTTGAATTCGAGAACCGCCCTCTCCCAGTCGCCCTTGGCGTAGTATATCTCCGCTATCCAGTACTGGGCGTTGTCCGAGAGCTCCTGGTCGGGGTAGAGGGAGAGGAAGCGCCTGAAGGTTTCGAGCGCGTTTTCGTAGTCCCGCTCCATGGTCTGGCGGTAGCCGGCGGTGTAGAGCTCGGCCGGGTCCGGGGCGGCCTCCTTCCTGGCCGCTGCCGGCGGCTTGGCGGCGGCAGCGGGCCTCGACTCGAGGCGGGCGATGCGCGCCTCCATATCCGTCAGCCGGCGGTCCACCTCCTCAAGCGGCGCGTCGAGCCGGGATATCCGGTCCTTGAGGAGCGCAAGCTCCGCCGTAATGGTGTCGAGGCGTTTGTCCAGCACCTCGAGCGGGGCCCTGTACTCCCCGGCCTTCTCTTTGGCCTGCTCGATGGCCCTGCTCTGCTCCATGACCGAGTCCTCGACCCGGGCGATCCTCTCCCCCACCTCGTCGAGCGACTGCGCCAGCGCCTCGAGCCTCTCGCCGAGGTTCTCTATTTCGTGGATGTTCTCTTCGAGCCCGCCGCGCACGAAGGCGAACTCCTCGCGCACCTTGTCCACGTCGGCCGCCGTCTCGGCCCTTACGGTCTTGACGGCAAGGTCGAGCTCGTCGAAGCGGGCGTCGGCGCGGGCGAGCGCGCCCTGCAACTCTTCGAGCCGCCCGCCGAGGGCCTCGACATCCGAGCTCCGGGCGTAGTCGAGCTCTCCGAGCGACCTTGAGAGCCTGTCGAGGTCGAGCTTGAGCTTTTCGATGTTGCCCCTGTTGCTGCTCATGCCCTCGACGGCCTTCTTGTCGAGCCGTCGGATGGCCGCCTCGATGGCGGCGGCCCTCTTCTTCATCGCCTCCGAGTCCTTGAGGAGACGGTTCACGTTCTCGGACATCTGCGCCTGCTCCCTGGTGACGACCACCCCCCCGGGGCCGCACCCTGTGAGAAGGACGGCGAGGGCCATGGCGCAGGCGAGCGATGCTGTCAGCTCCTTCAACTCTCCACCCCCCTAATCGAGCACGTGGAATTCGACGCGGCGGTTCCTGGCCCAGGCCTCCTCGTTGTGGCCCGGCACGGCCGGTTTCTCCTCGCCGTAGCTCAGCGTAGAGAGTCTGGACGGGTCGACGCCGAGCCTCACGAGGTAGCGCTTCACGCTCTCGGCGCGTTTCTGGCCGAGGGCGAGGTTGTACTCCACGTCACCCCGTTCGTCGGCGTGGCCCTCGAGGCGGACCCTGACGTCGCGGTTCTTTATGAGCCATGCGGCGTTCTTGGCCAGGTCGTCGGCGTATTCCTCCTTGATGGTGTACCTGTCGAAGTCGAAGTAGATGGTGTAGAGCCTGCCCATCTCCTCGACCTGCTCGGTGAGCTCGCCGCCGGGCGTTATGGCGGCGTAGCGGCGCGGCGCCTTCTCTTCGGGCTCTGCCGGCGCCGCCGGTTCGGCCATGCCGAGTTTTTCGCCGTAGGCCTCCTCCACCGACTCCTCGGCGAGCATCTCCTCGGCGGGCGGTGGTCCGGGCGCGGCTTCGACCGCGGGCTCCGGCTCCGTTATCTCCTCCTCGGAGACGAGCTCCTCGCCCAGCGGTCTTTCACCTATGATGTCGGCCAGCGTGCCCGGCTCGACCTCCTCGATGACGGCCGGCCGCGCCGCAGCGGCCTGCGCCTCTTCTCCCTCCGCGGCCTCGACCGGCGCGGTCTCGACCGGCGGGGCCTCCACCCCGGCCACGGCCTCGACCGGGGGCGGCGCGGCGGCCTCTTCCTTCGTCTCCTTCTGCACTGTTACGCCGGCGCAGCCAACGAGCGCCGAAAGGACGGCGGCCAGCAGGCCCGGCCCTATGACGGGTGTCTTGTTCATGGTGTCATGCTCCTTTCGGGGGATGTCCCCGTGAAGAGGTCCCTTTCGGACTGCCGTCCGACTACCCCTTCGCGCTCTCTTTCTGTGATCCGGCGTTCACGCCGTGAAGAGCCCCCCCTGCGGACTGCCGTCCGACTACCTGAGGTAGGGAGACCACGCCGGCGAGAAGGCGCTGCCCTCTCCGGTGTCGATCTTTCTCAGGCCCGAGCCGTCCAGCCCCATGATATAGAGCGACGTGGCGCCTTCGCGCGTGGAGCTGAAGACGATGTAGCGCGAGTCGGGCGACCACGACGGCGTCTTGTTGTTGCCCCTTGAGGTGAGCCTCCTGCGCTCGCCCCCGTCCGCCGTCATTATCCATATGTCGAAGCGGCCGTCGTCGCCGAGGCTCGACCAGGCTATCCACTTTCCGTCGGGCGACCAGGCGGGACTGGTGTTGTATTTGCCCTCGAAGGTGAGACGCCTTTTCTTCCCGGTCTGCAAGTCTAACATATAGATGTGGGGATTTCCAGCCGTATCGGAGACGTAGGCCACCGAGCGGCCGTCGGGCGACCAGGTGGGCGAGACGTCTATGCCCCAGTTGCTGGTGAGCCGCTTTGCGGCCATGGTGTCGAGGTCTATGGTGTAGAGCTCTGGGGATTCGTCCACGCTCAGCGTCAGTATGATGCGTTTTCCGTCGGGCGACCAGCGCCCGCCGATGTTGATGCCCTCGCGGTCCGAGATGACGTGCTCGCGGCCCGTCAGGAGGTCGAGCATGTAGAGGCTGGGGCGGCCGTTCTTGTAGGAGCTGTAGATGATGCGCTTTCCGTCGGGCGACCACTGGGGGGAGAGGTTTATGGAGCCGTTGCGCGTTATGCGCCGCGTGTTGCCGCCGTCGTAGTCGCAGATGTAGATCTCCTTGTTGCCCGTGCGGTCGGAGACGAAGAGAAGCCGCGTGGAGAAGACGCCGGGCTTGCCGGTGAGCCTCTCCATGAGGTCGTCGGTGAAGCGGTGGGCGATGCTGCGAAGGCTCTTGACCCTGCCGAGGTAGCGTTTGCCGAAGATCTGCTCTTCGGTCACGGTGTCGAAGATGCGCACCTCGAAGACGAGGCGCCCGCCCTCCTTCTTGACGCCTCCCTTGACGAGCGCCTCGGCCCTTATGGCCCGCCAGTCGCTGAAGTCGGTCTCTTTCCTTGTTATGCCGGCCGCGGCCGGGTCCTCGAGGTAGGCCTCGCGCTCTATGACGTCGAAGAGATCGGTGAAGGACAGGTCCGAGACGATGGTGTCGTAGAGCTCTTCGGCGAGTACGGCCGTCTCCGGGCCCTCTTCGGCCGCGCTCATGTTCTTGAAGGTCTGGACGGCTATGGGAAGCCGTCTGCCCGCGGGGGCCTCTATGTCTATGTAGACCTTGGCCGCCGCTCCGCCGCTGAAGAGCAGGAGCAGCACAAAGAGCGTCGTTCTGAAAAACAGGCGCATATTGAACGAGTCTCCGGGTTTCGAGCAAAAGCGGCCGCTTCCGGTATTATCCTCCCGCGCAGCCGCCGGGGCAGAACCTTATGCCTATTTCGAGGAAGTCCGAGTCCATGCCCTCGGGGAGCGGCTCGAAGGGGGCCGCCTTCGTTACGGCCTTGAGTGTGGAGTCATCGAAGAGCTGTGAGCCCGATCCCTTCTCTATCCACGACTTCGTGACCCTGCCGTCACGGTCTATCCTGATGGAGACCCATGTCTCCAGGCCCGAGTCTTCGGTGCCGGGGTATATCCAGTTCTCTTTAATCTTTTCGCGCACGTCGTTGTAGTAGGCCTTGAACCTGAGCTCCAGGAGCTCGCGCGAGAGCCTGCCCGCCGCTCTGCGGGCCGGGGCGGGTTCCGTGCGCGTCTCTATCTCCACGGTCCGTTCCTGCCGGGCGGCCGCCTCGGCCCTGGCGGCGAGGCTCTTTCTCAGGGCCTCTATCTCGGCCCTCATCCGGGCTGCGTCGGCCTGCTCCTCCTGCCGCGCCTTTCTGCGGCCGAGCTCCTCTATCTCGCTTCGTATGGCGCCGAGTTCCTTCTTCCTCGCCTCCTCGTCGGCCCTGTACTTCTTCTCTATCTCGGCCACCCGCGCGGCCACGAGCTCCCGGGCCTCCTTTTCTCTCACACGCCGCTCTATCATGGCGAGGGTCTGCTCGATGGAGACCTCGCCGGCGGGCCGCTCCTTCACCGCTTCCGCGGTCTCCTTCCGGGGCTCCGCCTTCCCGGTCTCCGGTTTCCGGGGCTCCGCCTTTCTGGGTTCCGCCTTCCGGGGCTCCGCCTTCGGCGGTTTCGGCTTCGGCGGTTCCGCCTTCGGCGCCTTCTCCGGTTTCGCCTCCTTCGCCCTGACGGGCGCCTTGGCGGCGGGCTTGGCGGCGGTCTTGACCTTCTTTTCCGCCCTCGCCCTCTTCTTCACCACCGCCTTCTTTTTCGCCTTCTTCCTCGCCCCGGCCTTCTTCGGCGCCGCCTTCTTCTTGACGGCCTTCTTGACGGTCTTTTTCTTCTTTGCTGCCTTTTTGGGCTCGACCCGTCTCGGCTCGGGCCGAAGCTCCCTGATGTCCACGATGTCGACGGTGTAGACGGGCGCGTAGAATATCCTTCGGGGCTCGCCCCCGACGGCGAAGAGGGCGAGGGCGATGATCGTGACGTGGGCGGCCAGTGACCAGCCGAGGACCCTTGTGAACCCGGGCTGCATCTGGTGGAGCGAGCCGGTCACGGCCGCGGCTGCGGGGCGTGCTCGGTAACCATGCCTATCTTGACGATCCCCGCCCTTCGTATCCTGGCCATGGCGGCGGCCACCTCGCCGTAGGGCACCTCCCTGTCGGCCCGCAGCAGCACGAGCTCACCGGGTCTGCGCTTGGCGATGGCGGCGAGCTTTCGGCCGAGGGCCTCGGGCGAGAGGGGTTTGTCGTTCAGGAAGAGGGCCCCCTTCCTGTCGATGGTGACGATGAGCGGCTCGTCGGGCGTCTTCACGGCCGCCGCCTCGACCTCCGGAAGGTTCACCTCGATCCCCTCCTGGAGCATGGGGGCGGTGACCATGAAGATGATGAGGAGCACGAGCATGACGTCCACCAGCGGTGTTACGTTGATGGTCGAGAGCAGGCGGCGTCTCGATGGTTCGTTAAACTCCATGGCGCTCAACCTTGGGCTCCCTGGGGGCGGGCCGCGAGAGCTCCTTTTCTATGGCGTTGAGCAGGTCCGAGGCGAAGCCCTGCATGTCGGCGCGCGCGCGGTCTATGCGCGAGAGGATGTGGTTGTAGCCCACCACGGCCGGGATGGCCGCCATGAGTCCCAGGGCCGTGGCCACCAGCGCCTCCGAGATGCCCGGGGCGACGACGGCGAGACTGGCCGCGCCCTTTACGCTTATGCCGCGGAAGGAGTTCATGATTCCCCAGACCGTGCCGAAGAGTCCGATGAAGGGCGCCGTGTTGCCCGTGGTGGCGAGAAACGGCGTGTATGCCTCGAGCCTCATCGACTCCTCGGCGATCTTTTTCGAGAGGATGCGTTTTATCCTGTCGAGGTCGTCGCGGCCGATGCGCCCCTCGTTGGATACGGCCGTGAAGAGGCCGGAAAGGGGTGTGTCGGGATGCTCCCTGGCCGCCTCGAGGACCTTGTGGAACTCCTTTTTGTCCATGTTGCGCCAGAAGAGGTCGTAGAAGACGGCCGTCTCGCCCTCGACCCTGCGCAGCAGTTTGATCTTGTAGACGATGATGGCCCAGGAGACGACGGAGAAGCCCACCAGAAGCGCCATGACGAACTTCACCATGGGCCCCGCGTTCCACACCATCGTCCACAGCCCGAGTTCGCTTGCCGTTGTCGTGTCCAATGCCCCCCTCCTTATCAGCGTTCAAGGATACCTCTTCGGCCTGGAAAAGTCAATAGCGGGCGGGTCGTTGCGGCGTCGGGCCGGCGCGAAGTAGTCTTGTGGAGAAAGAGGCTGGTGGGTAGGAGGTGGCGGGAGGTGCTGCGGACTTGGTTCAGCGGTTGTGGCAGAGCTGGCACCCCTTGGTAGAGGGGAGGCCGAGCCCTGTCTGCTGGCCTTGGGCTATATCCGTGTGGTAGTCCCAGCGCAGGGCGTCGTAGTAAGGGCCTGCGTGGGCGAAGTGGCAGGTGAGGCAGAAGACCTTGTGTCCGGTGGTGAAGTCGTCCATACCGGAGCCGTTGTTGGGCAGGTAGTATACGGGGTCGTAGCTGTCGCCGCCCCAGGAACCGCCCGCAGTGACGGGTAGGCCCTTGCCGCTGGTTATGAGGCTTGTGGTGTAGTTCGTCCTGTCGATGGGCACCGGTTTTCCATCGTGGCAGCCGGTCTGGCAACCTGGGAAGGCCCCTCTCGGCATGGTCGTCTGGACGGGATGTCTCCTCCAGTCGCGGTAGCCGTTTTCGGCGAAGCCGCTCCACTGGACCTTGTTGGACGTCGTCCTGAACTCGTGCCAGTTGTCGTGGCACTGGGCGCACCACTGGCTTATGGTCATGCCGGGCCTCTGGGCTCTGGCACTGGTCTGGCACGGCCCCGTCTCGTAGGAGTTGCTGTTGGCCGAGTCGCTGTTTGGATCGCCGGTGAGGACTCCCCTGTAAACAGGCCAGATCACCTCTCCGGCGCTGTCCAGCTCGTTCCCCCCGAAGTAGGAAGGGCCGCCAAGCACGGTGCTCGTGCTGCCCACGTAGCTTCTCGTCCACTGATACTTGAAGTACCGCTTATTCACGCCAGGCAGTCCCATTTCGATGGTGCAACCCGTGGCGCCGCTGTCAAGGGGCACGCGCCGAAGGTTGCGGAAGAGATTTACAGTCGAGGTGTTGGACGCCGAGGCGCCGTGGGGGTCGTGGCAGCTCGTGCAGGTGAGGTATGAAAGGGGCTGGTCGCCGCCGGGAGGGATGACGTTGGTGGCCCCCAGCGAATGGCCGTAACCGAGCGCCGGCGTGGTCGTCACGTCCCACGAGGTGTTAATTTCGGTAGAGAAGTTGCCGCCTGCGCCAATGAGGTTGAAGGGCAAGGCGTCGGTCCACGTTGCCGGAGAATAGACTTTAGGGGCCACCACGCTCTGGGGGGCGTGTGAAACGTCTGCCTGGGCGCCGTTGCTCGCATGGCACTGGAGGCACAGCTTGTGAATCGCGGCTCTGGAAGAGACGGGGCCGCGCAACAGGAGCAGGGAACCTTGAGTGTCGCCTTCAAGGGAGACGTTGCCTTGGCTGTTGTGCATCGTGTGACACTGACCGCAGGTGAGGGGACCGGCCCCTTTGTGTACCGCAAGTAGCGTCTGTGGAAAAAGCGTCGTAATAAAGATTGTGGCCGTTAGTAAGGCGGCGATCTTCAGGGACATAGTAAGGGTCGCTGGGGCAGGGAGGCTTGTCGTGGCTTTACCGGTGGCTGTCGATGGGGTGGCGATATGCTTTTCCATGGAGAAGATAGCCGCTCAGAGCATTATGTAGATTTTTTAATGGCTTTTTAATTTATATTACATGAATTTCTCGTCGGAGTCAAGATAGGCTCGAAATTACGCCCTTCGTTGCGGCGTCGGGCCGGCGGGGCCTTTCCTTCCCGCTGCGCCTCTTTTTCCGGCGCCGGAAAAAAAAGACTTGACATGGTTTCGAATATTCGCAACAATTAAATCATGAAAGATATCTTCCGCTACCACGCCGAGGTCTGCAAGACGCTGGCCAACCCCAAACGCCTGGAGATAATCTACGCCCTCAAGGACGGCGAGAAGTCGGTGGGCGAGCTCGTCGCCGAGCTGGGGCTGCCAAAGGCCAACGTCTCCCAGCACCTGAGCGTGCTCCGCGGCTGCGGTGTCGTGAAGTGCAGGCGCGAAGGACAGAGCATCTTCTACACCATAGCCAACAGAAAGATAATCGAGGCCTGCGCCCTCATGCGCGAGGTCCTCATAGAAAGGCTCGAGGAAGACAGCCGCATCCTCGGGAAACTCGGCTCGTAGAGGGGAAAGGGGGTTCCATGTCGGGCAAAAGGATTCTCGTGCTGGGCGGAGGAATCGGGGGCGTGGCCTGCGCTACACTTCTGCGCCAGGGGCTTGCGCCGGAACACAGGGTGACGCTCGTGGACCGAAGCGACGCCCACATATTCGCGCCGGCCATGCCGTGGCTCATGCTCGGCCTCCGAAGGCCCGCCCACATGGTGCGCAGCCTCGAAGACCTCAAGGAGCCGGCCATAGAGTTCGTCAGGGCCTGCGTTGAGGCCGTAGACACGGAGCGCCGCAAGGTCGTCACCTCGACCGGGACCCTGGACTACGACTACCTCGTCGTCGCACTGGGCGTGGAGCTCGCGCCCGAAAAGCTGCCGGGCCTTTCAGAAGGGGCCTTCAACGTATACGAGATGGACGGCGCCGCGGCGATGGGCGCAGAGCTCAGGGAGATCGACTCGGGGAGGGTCGTCGTCCTCGTCTCATCCCTGCCCTTCAAGTGTCCGGCCGCGCCTTACGAGTACGCCCTGCTCATCGACGACTACCTCAGAAAACGCGGCGTGCGCCCCCGGATCGAGCTCGAGATCGTTACTCCCGAGAAACTGCCCATGGCCGTGGCCGGCCCCGCCCTCGGCGCCGAGGTCGTGCGCCTGCTCCGGGAGCGCGACATAAGATTCACCAACGAGGCGGCCGCCGAGGCCGTCGATGCCGGGGCGGCGAGGATCCGACTCGGCGGCGGTGAAGAGGTGCCCTACGACCTGCTCGCCGCGGTGCCGCCTCATGCCGCCCCTCGCGCCCTGTCGAATTCGGCGCTCGCCGGTCCGGACGGCTGGGCGCCCGTCGACGCAGCCACCCTCGCATCGGAGAGCGCGGACGTCTTCGTCATCGGCGACGCGGCGGCCGTAAGGCTCAAAAACGGCATGATGCTCCCAAAGGCCGGCGTCTTCGCACACGCCCAGGCCAAAGTCGTGGCATGGAACATCATAAAGGCCGTAAAGGGCGTCCCCCCAGACAGCCGCTTCACAGGCACGGGTTACTGCTTCCTCGAAGCGGGCGGATCAAGAGCGGCCTTTGCAAAAGGCGACTTCTACGCCGAACCGGACCCCCAGGTGCGGCTCTACAGACCCTCCATCGTCTGGCACCTCGGAAAGCTCCTCTTCGAAAAGTGGTGGCTCCTTACTTTCTTTTCTGAAAAAAAAAGAAAGTAAGCAAAGAAAAAACCGATGACCTGTTGAACCTGAGGGAACCTTTTTGAAAAAAGGTTCCCTCAGACTCCCTCCAAAAACTTTTGATGCGAGTTGGTTTCCCCTGTTTTGCGAAGCAAAACAGGGGAAACCAACTCGTATCGAAAGTCTTTGAAGGGGGCCTGGGGGAAACTTTCTTCAGAAAGTTTCCCCCAGTGCAATAAATCAGAGTTTCCCCAGGGAGATCGTTTTGGGAGGCCCGCCGGGGAGGTCGGGTCGCAAAGGCGTAAAAGGATGCCGCCTGGCGCGACCCGACCTCCCCGGCGGGCCTCCCGAAAAACACGGACTGACGGAAGGGAGGCCGACGCCATGGAGAAAGTGACCATAGTCCTGCATGACCCGCCTTACGGCACGGAGCGCGTCTTCAACGCCCTCAGGCTCGCCGAGGCCCTCGTTTCTGCCGGGGCCGCTGTGAGGATATTCCTCTACGCCGACAGCGTGGTGGCGGCGAAGAAGGGGCACGCGCCGCCCAGGGGTTTCTACAACACGGCCGAGATGCTCGCAAAACTCATCGGAAAGGGCGTTGAGGTAAGGACCTGTCTCACCTGCACCAGGGCAAGGGGCCTTGCGCAGGAGGACTTCATAGACGGGGCCGTCGTCGGCAAGACCATGGACCTTGCAAGGTGGGTCGTCGAAGACGGCAAGGTGCTCGTCTTCTGAGCGCCGACCAGAGGATGACACAAGGAGGCATCTCATGCATATCGAAAGACTTCTCAGACTCATAGCCGGGACGTTCGTCCTTTTGAGCCTGCTGCTCGCGCAGCTTCACTCGCCTTACTGGCTGCTATTCACGGCCTTCGTGGGGCTCAATCTCTTCCAGTCGGCCTTCACCGACTGGTGTCCCATGATGACCTTTCTGGGCTGGTTCGGCTTCAAACGCTGCAACGAAGCGCCGGCCCGGCAGGGGAGCTGACGCCGCGCTCATAAGGCGGCCTCTCCGCCAGACGGAACCCTTCGTCACCCGCGACAAGGGGAATCCCTGCAGAAAGGACGAGTCTGTCAGATGAAGAGACTTCTGCTCAAACCGGTGCGCTTTTCGCTCGATCACCCCCGCACCGTCCTGTGGCTGAGCCTTGCAGTGACCATAGTGCTGCTCGCCCAGTTTCCGCGCATCGTCGTCGACACGGACCCCGAGAACATGCTCGCCCACGACGAGCCGGTCAGGGTGACGCACGACAGGGTGAAAAAGGAGTTCGCCCTCCACGACGCTATCGTGATCGGCGTCTTCGACGAGGATTCGCCCGTCGGCGTCTTCAGGCCCGACACGCTCGAGCGCATAGCCGCCGTCACGGACGCCGTGATGAAGATCGACGGGGTCATGGCCCGCGACGTGATGAGCCTCATCACGACCGACGACATCGAGGCCGAGGCGGGCTCGCTGCGCATCGAGCCGCTCATGGGCCGGACCGTGGAGAGCGGGGAGGCGGCGCTGGCCGTACGCGACGCGGCGCTCAAGAACCCCATACTGAAGGACCTGCTCGTCTCCGGCGACGGCCGGGCCGTCACCATATTCGTGCCCATAAAGCACAAGAGCGAGAGCTACCGAATCTCCAGGGAGATAGAGGCCGTCACCGCGAAACTCGGCGGCGGCGAGAGCTACCACATAACGGGCCTGCCCGTGGCCGAAGACACCTTCGGAGTGGAGATGTTCCGGCAGATGGGCGTCTCCGCTCCCCTGGCGGGGCTTCTCATATTCATCCTCATGCTCGCCTTCTTCAGGCGCGGCGTGCTCGTCTCGTCGGCCATGATCGTGGCCATGATGACCGTCATATGGACCATGGGCCTCCTCATAGGCGCGGGCTACACGGTCCACATCATGAGCTCCATGATCCCCATATTCCTCATGCCCATAGCCGTGCTCGACTCGATCCACATACTGAGCGAGTTCCACGGCAGGTTTCCGGCCGTCGGGCAGCGGAGGGCGGCCTTCGAAGAGGTGATGGAAGAGCTCTTCACGCCCATGCTCTTCACCTCGCTCACATCGTCCGTGGGCTTTGCGTCGCTTCTGTTCACGCCCATCCCGCCGGTTCGGGTCTTCGGCGTCTTCGTGGCCCTGGGGATCGTCATCGCCTGGTTTCTGACCATAACATTCATACCGGCGTTCGTGATGGTGCTCCCCGAGCGCTTCCTCAGGGGCTTCGGCGAGGGCGCCGGCGGGGGCAAGGGCGCGGGCACGCTCATGATGAGGGTGCAGGAGGCCATGGGGCGCTTCGCAACGCGGCGCGCAAAGACGGTGCTCGCCGCCTGCGCCGTCCTCTTCGCCGTATCCCTCTACGGCATATCGAAGACGGTGGTCAACGACAACCCCGTCAAGTGGTTCCACGAGGGCCATCCCATAAGGGTCGCCGACAGGCTGCTCAACAGCCACTTCGGCGGCACCTACATGGCCTACCTCGTGCTCGACGGCGGCGGGGACGGCGTCTTCAAGGACCCGGAGGCGCTGCGCTACATCGAAAGGCTGCAGAAGGCCCTCGAAGAGGTCGAGGTGGTCGGCAAGACCACCTCCGTCGCCGACGTGCTCAAGAAGATGAACTTCGAGCTCCGCGACGAGGAGCCCGGCGCCGACGTCCTTCCCTCGACGGCGAGACAGGCGGCCCAGCTATTCTTCCTCTACGAGATGTCGGGCGACCCCGAGGACCTCTACCACCTCGTGGACCCGGCGTTCGCAAAGGCCAACATATGGGTGCAGCTGCGAAGCGGCGACAACCGCCACATGCTCGACGTGGAGCGCCGCGTGGCGGAGTTCATGGAAAGGGAGCCTCCGCCGCCGGGCATCGACGCCCGGTGGGCGGGACTGGCCTACCTGAACGTGGTCTGGCAGGAGAAGATGGTGGGCGGCATGCTCAAGGCCCTGGCGGGCGGCGGCGTAACGGTGCTCGTCATAATGATGGTCCTCTTCCGCTCCGTACTCTGGGGGCTCGTCTCCATGATACCGCTCACCCTTACCATAGCCCTCATCTACGGACTCATCGGCTTCGCGGGCAAGGACTACGACATGCCCATAGCCGTGCTCTCGTCGCTCACACTGGGCATATCGGTCGACTTCGCCATACACATGTGCCAGCGCACCAGGCAGATAAGCGCGGTGAGCGGCGAGTGGTCGGCCACCGTCGAGCGGGTCTTCGGCGAGCCGGTGCGCGCCATCATAAGGAACATGATCGTCATAGCCGTGGGCTTTCTGCCGCTGCTCGTCTCGCCGCTCGTGCCGTACCAGACGGTGGGCTTCTTCTTCGCCGCCATAATGGCCGTGAGCGGCGTGGCCACCCTGCTCGTGCTGCCCGCGCTCATGAGCGTGCTGACAAGACCGCTCGGGCTCGGTGCGGCCCGGCGGTAATATAAGGAGGCAAAGATGAAAAACTTGGTATCACTTGCGGCCGTCCTGACGGCGTCGGCGCTCATGGCTTCGCCGGCCGCCGCCCTCACTGCCGACGAGATAATGGACCGCGCCAACCTCGCCTACTACTACGCCGGCGACGACGGCAAGGGCAGGGTAACGATGACCATAACGGACGCCGCGGGCAGGACGAGGACCCGCGAGCTCACCATGCTCCGAAAAGACATGAGCGATGGCGGCGAGCAGCGCTACTACGTCTATTTCCACAAGCCGCTCGACGTCTCGGGCATGGTCTTCATGGTCTGGAAGCACCCCGACCGCGACGACGACCGCTGGCTCTACATACCGGCCATAGACCTCGTAAAGCGCGTGGCTGCGCGCGACAAGAGATCGAGCTTCGCCGGATCGAATTTCACCTACGAGGACGTCTCGGGACGCAATCCCTCGCTCGACACCCACGAGCTCGTAAGGGAGGAGACCCTCGACTCAAGGGCGGTCTACGTAGTGAAGAACACGCCCCGCGACGACTCGGCCGTCGAGTTCTCCTACTACCTGCTCTGGATCGACAAGGAGAACTTCATCCCCCTCAGGGGCGAGTACTACGACAAGGGCGGCAAGCTCTACAAGGTCATGACCGTGGAGGAGACCAGGACCATCCAGGGCATCCTGACCATAACGCGGGCCAGGGCCCGTGACCTCGAGAAGGGCGAGACGGTCATAGAGTTCAAGGACGTGAAGTACAACATAGGTATCGACGACTCCATATTCACCGAGCGGTTCCTGCGGAGGCCGCCGAGAAAGTACATAAGGTGAGGGCCGGGATGATGGGCATGGCTGCGAGGCAGGTTGCGGCGGCGCTGGGGGGCGCGGCGCTGGTCTTCGCCCTCTCCTGGGCCGGGCCGGCCGCCGCCGAGGTCCTCCCCGTCCACGGCTTCGTCGAGGCCGCCGCAGGGGCGCGCCTGGGCGACGAGAAGACGGAAAGGCCCGATTACGACATGCTGGAGCTTCGCCTCCAGTTCAGGAGCGCCTGGTTTCCCGAGAGCCTGGCCGAGTACTCGGCCGAGGCGAACGCCAAGGTGGAGCTCATGGCCGACGGCTACGACGGGGAAGTGAGGGCCACGGCCCGCGAGCTCTATATCTTCCTTACGCCCGCCGACTTCGTGGACGTGAAGGCCGGGCGCCAGATACTCACCTGGGGCACGGGCGACTATCTCTTCATAAACGACCTCTTTCCCAAGGACTACGTATCTTTTTTCATAGGACGCGACGACGAGTACCTGAAGCTCCCGAGTGATGCGTTGCGGGCCCTCGTCTACCTGCCCCTTTTCTCGCTCGACGCCGTAGTCATACCGCGTTTCGCGCCGAACCGCACGCTGCGGGGCGACCGGCTCTCCTTCTACGACGCCGTGAGCGGCGCCATAGGCGGCCGCGACACGCCGCGCATCTTCGAGAGGCCGGCCCGCACAGCGGCCAACATGGAGACGGCCCTTCGCGCCTTCAGGACCTTTGCAAGCTACGAGGCGGCGCTCTACTTCTTCAACGGCTTCTACAAGAACCCCTTCGGCATGAAGGACCCGGCGGCCGGGCGCTTCTACTACCCGGAGCTCACCGTCTACGGCGCGAGCCTGCGCGGACCGGCGGCCGGAGGCATAGTCAGCGTCGAGGCGGGCTACTACGACTCGCGCGAGGACCGCGACGGAGCGAACCCATTCGTGGAGAACGGCGCCGTCAAGACCCTCTTGGGCTACAGCCGCGACCTGGGAAACGACCTCAAGGCCGGCGTGCAGTACGAGCTCGACGTGATGCTCGATTACGACGCCTACACCCGCACGCTTGCCCCGGGCTCGCCCGTGCGCGATGAGCTGCGCCACCTCTTCACCCTCCGGCTCTCGAAACTCATGTACGCCGACACCCTGCGCTTGGGCCTCTTCGTCTTCTACAGCCCCAGCGACGAGGACGCCTACCTGCGCCCCACCGTCTCGTACAAGGCGAGCGACACCTTCGGAATCTCGGCCGGCGCAAACGTCTTCGCGGGAAAGAAAGACCATACCGAGTTCGGCCAGGCCGACGGCAACGATAACCTCTACGTGCGAATGAGATGGGACTTCTGAGGGGAATTACCCTGGGGGAAACTTTCTGTAGAAAGTTTCCCCCAGACCCCCTTCAAAGACTTTCAATACGAGTTGGTTTCCCCCTGTTTTGC
>DRME01000138.1 GCA_011375175.1 Deltaproteobacteria bacterium
CCTTCAAAGACTTTTAATTCCCTGCGGGTCATCCTGATTTTGCAAGCAAAATCAGGATGACCCGCAGGGCGTTAAAAGTTTTTGGAGGGAGTCTGAGGGAACCGGGGGTCTGTGACCCTTTACAAAAAGGTTCCCTCAGTGCAATAAATCAAGGTTTCCTTAATAACCTTGCCTTGCCGGTCCCTTTTTGTTATATTTTAGTCCTATGCGTATACTGAGGATAATGCTCATCTCCCTTGCGGCGGCGGCGGTCACGGCGGCCGCCGCCGGGGCCGGGGCCTATTACTACCTGACCAGGGACCTGCCTTCGGTCGCCGGGCTGAAGGAGTACCAGCCCAACCTCGTCACCAGGGTCTACTCCCACGACGGCCAGGTAATCGGCGAGTTCTACATCGAGCGCCGCACCGTCGTCTCGCTCAACTCCATGCCCGACCACCTCATAAAGGCCTTCCTCGCCGCCGAGGACGCCCACTTCTACGAACACGAGGGCATAGACGTCATGGGCATCCTGCGGGCCCTCTACGTGAACCTCAAGGCCGGGAAGGTGGTCCAGGGAGGCAGCACCATCACCCAGCAGGTGGCCAAGAGCTTCTTTCTCACCCCCAAGCGCACCATTGCGCGGAAGATCCGCGAGGCCGTCATGGCCTACAGGATCGAGAAGTACCTGACAAAGGACGAGATACTCCATCTCTACCTCAACCAGATATACTTCGGCAACGGCGCCTACGGCGTGCAGGCCGCGGCCGAGACGTACTTCGACAAGGACGTGGAGGATCTGACGCTCGCCGAGTCGGCGCTCCTTGCGGGACTGCCCAAGGCGCCGAGCCGCTATTCGCCTCACGTAAACCCGGAGCTTGCCAAGAAGCGCCAGAAGTTCATCCTCGCCAGGATGCTCGAAGAGGGCTTCATAACGAGGGAGACCGGCGAGCGGGCCTTCAAGGAGCCCCTCAAGTTCAAGTCCCGCAGGGCCAGGAACCTATGGGTGGGCCCCTACTTCACCGAGCACGTGCGCCGCTACATCGAGGAGCGCTACGGCGAGGAGCTCCTCTACAAGGGCGGGCTCAACGTCTACACCACGCTGGACACGGAGATGCAGCGGGCCGCCAACAGGGCCGTGGACTACGGACTGCGGGCCCATGACAAGCGCCGCGGCTACAGGGGGCCGGTGGCCAAGCTGACCTCCAAGGAGGCGGTCGACGAGTTCGTGGCCGAGACGGCACGCAAGCTCGGCGGCAGGCCGCTCGAGGTGGGCCGCATCTACCGCGGCGTCATAACGGCCGTGGACCCGAAGAGCAAGGCCCTCTACGTCGACGTGGGGGGGCGCCGCGGCGTGGTATCGAGACGTGACTACCGGTGGGCCCGGCTCTACAACCCCACCGAAGACCCCGACGGCGGCAAGGTCGTCGATCCCACGGGCCTCTTCCACCCGGGCGACGTAATAGACGTGGAGGTCAAGGCCCTGCCCGAAGGCGACGACGCCGTGCCCATGCGGCTTGAGCAGGAGCCCCAGGCCCAGGCCGCGCTCCTCGCCATGGAGCCAGAGACCGGTTACGTCAAGGCCATGGTCGGCGGCTTCGACTTCGCCAAGAGCCAGTTCAACAGGGCCGTGCAGGCCAGGCGCCAGCCGGGCTCGGCCTTCAAGCCCATAATCTACGCCGCCGCCCTGGACAAGGGCTACACCACGGCCTCCATAGTAATGGACTCGCCCATAATATTCGAGGAGCCCACCGAAAGGCTCGTCGAGGACGCCATGGAGAGCGAGACCGACGCCGAGACCGCGAGCGAAGAGGTCGAGGTCTGGAGGCCGAGAAACTACGAGAAACGCTTCCACGGACCGACGACCATACGCGAGGCCCTCACCAAGTCGCGCAACATCGTGACCATCAAGGTCCTGAGGGACATCGGCATAAACTACGCCGTCCGGTACGCGAGAAGACTCGGCATCGAATCCCCCCTCAACAAGGACCTCTCGCTCTCGCTGGGCTCGTCGTCGGTGTCGCTTCTTGAGATGACGCGGGCCTTCGCCACCTTCGCAAACCTCGGCTGGCGGCCCGAGCCCATCTTCGTGACCAAGGTGACGGACCGCTACGGCAACGTGCTCGAAGAGAAGATACCGAGCTCCGAGTCGGTGCTCAGCCCCCAGACCTCCTACATAATGACCAACCTCCTCGAAGGGGTCATACAAAACGGCACGGGCTGGCGCGCCAGGGCGCTCAAACGCCCGGCGGCCGGCAAGACGGGCACGACCAACAACTTGAACGACGCCTGGTTCATAGGCTACGTCCCCGACCTCGTCGCCGGCGCATGGATAGGCTACGACGACGAAAAGCGCCTGGGCAGGCACGAGACCGGCTCGCGCGCCGCTCTGCCCATATGGCTGAAGTTCATGAAGGCCGCCCTCGAGGGCGTTCCCGAGAAAAACTTCAGGATACCCGACGGCGTGGAGTTCGCCAAGGTGGACCCCAAGACCGGGCTCCTCGCCAATCCCACGACCGACGGCCCCGTCTTCGAGGTATTCAAGGTGGGGACCGCTCCCAAAGAGGTCTCGCCCGCCAAGGGGGTGGCGGCGAGGTCGAACGACTTCTTCAAGATGGACGTGACGGACGAGCGCTCCTCCCTGGACGAACGCTTCGATCTGCTCGACGTGCCTGAGGAACCCGAGGAGGACCGGCTCTGAGATGGAGGGACTGGTAGACTCCCACAAAAGACGGATCGATTACCTGAGGATATCGGTCACCGACCGCTGCAACCTGCGCTGCCTCTACTGCATGCCCGCCGAGGGGCTCGAGCTCGCCGAGCACTCGAGCATCCTGCGCTACGAGGAGCTGCTGCGCATAGCGCGCACGGCCGTGGCCCACGGCGTCACCCGCATCCGCATAACGGGCGGCGAGCCGCTGGTGCGCCAGGGCATAGTGGACTTCATCGGCTCGCTCTCCGGGCTCGACGGGTTAGAGGACCTGAGCCTGACGACGAACGGGGTGCTTCTCGGCGGATACGCACGGCGGCTGCGCGAGGCGGGGCTAACGCGCGTCAACGTGAGCCTCGATTCGCTGCGGCGCGAAAGGTTCCACCGCATAACACGCGGCGACCACCTCGACCGCGTGCTCCAGGGGCTGGAGACGGCCCTCGCCGAGGGACTCTCGCCGGTGAAGGTCAACGTGGTGGTCATAAAGGGCTTCAACGACGACGAGGTCCGCGACTTCGCCCTCCTCACCAGGAGACACCCCTACCACGTCCGTTTCATCGAGTACATGCCCTTCGAGGTCGAGGCCCGCTGGGAGCGCGACAAGTGCGTCACCACGGCCGAGCTCATGGAGACGATATCGGCCGTGGAGCCGCTCGAACCCGTCGAGGACGGCGGCAGGCGCACCGGCCCGGCCAGACGCTACCGCTTCAGGGGGGCCCCCGGCGAGGTGGGCTTCATAAGCCCCGTCTCCGACCACTTCTGCGGCACCTGCAACCGGCTCCGCCTCACGGCCGACGGCAAGCTGCGAACCTGCCTCTTCTCCGACGAGGAGCTCGACCTGCGCCGCGTGCTGCGGGGGGGCGCGGGCGACGAGGAGATAGCCCGCCTCCTCTTCCACGCCGTCAGGACCAAGCCCGCGGGACACAACATAAACGACAACATCTTCAAGAAGTGCAGCAGGACGATGAGCCTTATCGGGGGATAGGGGGATAGGGCGCAGGACTTCGACCCCCGGAGCCGCGGCGAAGGGGGCTTGCTCTCCGGGGACGCGGCGCGGACAGGGGCTAGGCTACCTGAAAAACCGCTTCCGGTCGTAGACGAGCGCTTGCTCTACGGCCGGGTTGACGCCGCCGTCGACGACCTCGCCGACGACGAGCGTGTGATCGCCGGCCTCGTGGCTGGCGCTGAGCCGGCAGTCGAGCCAGGCGGCGCATCCCTTCAGTATGGGCGAGCCCGTGACGGCGGTGTCGTAGGGGACGTCCCTGAACTTGTCGACCTTGCGGCCCGTCTTGAAGCCGAAGTGCCTGGCCAGCTCCACGTCGCCGGGCCCCATGACGTTGACCGAGAAGACGCCCGAAGAGAGTATCATGTCGTGCGAGAACCTCGTGCGGCCGACGGCGACGGTCACAAGGGGCGGAACGAAGGACGCCCTCGCCACCCAGGCGGCCGTCATGGCGTTGACCCTCCCGTCGAGCACGGTGCCTATCACGTAGACGCCGTGGACCATCCTGCCCAGGGCCCTGTTGACATGGGGCTTCACACTCACCGGGCGGCTCCTTTCCCCGTCTGCACCCCGCCGGCCGCCCCGCCCTCGGAGCGGGAGTGGCGGTCCGCCACCTTGCTCGCCCCGTAGGAGTCGGGCTTGGTCCTGGCGGCGAAACCGGAGCCCGTGACCATGCCGACCACTTCGCGGATGATGTCGCGCGACTCTCCGCCCGTGCCCACGTCGAGGTGGATCTCGACGGCGAGGCCGTCGAGACCGTCGTCGGAGAGCCTGGCGCTCACAAGCGAGGCGAGCTCGAGGCTCCTGGCCGTCTCGTAGAAGAGGCGCTGGCGCATGTTCCGTATCCGCTCGCCGCGATGTCTCGTGTAGAAGTAGCGCCCGCCGTGGCCCACCCGGTGAATGACCACGGCGCTCACAAAGGACGTCTCGTCGCCGGGGCAGGAGTCGGTGCCGATGATGAGGTTGTACTCGCCGAAACCGGCCTCCATCCCCTCCTCCACGTAGGCGCGGATGAGGCGGAACATCTCGTCGAACGTCACCCTGCCGGCCGAGGGGCTGCGGAAAGAGACGTCGACTGGATCTGGCACCGAGAACGCCATATGCGCAACATCATACGACAGGCAGGGGGAAAGTTCAAGGAAACTCCGGCGGGGACGGGCGGCAAGGGACGTATCCTCCGCCGCGGCGCGGAAAGCTCCATGGTCCCCCTTCGAAGGCGGATTTCTTTGAGGGAGTGTCGCCGGGGAGGCGCCTTGCCGACGGCCGCCCTGAGGTCGGGCCGCAAAGGCGTAACGACCCCGCCTGGCGCGGCCCGACCTCAGGGCGGCCGTTACGCGGAGCCGACCGGCATTGGTAGCCGCCCCGCGCCCACCTACTTTCTGCGCCTGTCGATGACGTAGCGGCTCTTCGTACCCTCTTTCGCCAGTTTCTTCAGTTCCGCCGCCGCCTCGGCCAGCCGGCCCGCGTGCTCGAAGCTCCGTTTCGACGTGTCCACGACGGCTATGGCGAGACCGAGCAGCGGTATGCGCTGGGTCCTGCCGCGGCGGTCCTTCGCCGTGTAGTAGCCCTGCTTCCTGTGGACCTCGTCGAAGAGGGAGGGCGCTATCATGTCGAAGTGGCTTATTATCTTTTCGCAGACCTCTTCGGCGCAGCGCCCGGGGACCACGAAGACGAAGTCGTCGCCGCCCAGGTGCCCCACGAACGAGTCCTTGCAGCTCTCGCGCACGGCGTTGGTCACGATGCGGGCCGTTATGCGGATGACCTCGTCGCCGCGGGAGAAACCGTATGTGTCGTTATAGGGCTTGAAGTCGTTTATGTCCACGTAGCAGACGGCCCTTCCCCTCCGCAGGGCGTCCTCGACGGCGAAGTGTATGGAGGTGTTGCCGGGGAGTTTCGTCAGGGGATTGTTGTCGAAGACGCGCTGGATGCGGTCGGCGGCGAGGCTTATGCGGCTGAGGAGCTCCCCGGCGTCGGCCGGCAGGGTCACGAAGTCGTCGACGGGATACTCCTTCCAGTCGAGCCCGGGGCTCTGGCGGGGCTCGATGAGCGCCAGGACGGGGATGGAGCTGAAAAAACTGTCTTCCTTGAGGGTCCTGAGGGCGGCGCTCATCGGCGGGGAGGGCGAGGTGAGGTCCGCTATGAGAAGCTCCGGCGGGTCGGTGTACATGAAGCCCAGCAAACCTTCGGGCTTTCCCACGCTCACCACCTGGAAGCCCCGGCTCTGGAGCAGCACCGCCACGGCCTCGACCTCCCCGCGGCCCTTCCCGTCCGTCGGCCCGACGAGAGCTATCCTGATCTTACCCAGCATCGCCGGACCGGACCTCGAGGCTGAAGTTCTTCACCTCCACGAGCCTGTCCTCGATCCGGAGTACGATCTCTTCGAGCCTTTCCATGTCGAGCCCCAGCACCTCGAGGGCGAGCGGCGAGGCGGAGTGGACGAACTCGTCGCCGCTTGCGCCGAAGCCGCTCGCCTTGACGAGTATGTCGGCCATGTGGACGGCCGCCGTCTTTTCCCGGTGCTTCGACGACCGCTCCACGGCGTGGTGGAACATGACGGGCTCGACGAGCTGCTCGGGCAGGTACCACCGTCTCGCAAGCCAGCCGCCTATCTCGGCGTGATCGGTGTCGAGCACCCTGCGTTCGGCCTCGAACATGCTTATCCCCCCGTCGGCCGCCACACGACCGATCTCCTCCAGCCTCTCGTCGAGCTTGATCTTGAGAATGACCTTCCCTATGTCGTGGAGCAGCGCCGCCGTCGAAACCTCCTCGGCGTCCTCCATGCCGAGCGTATCGGTTATGACGCTCGCGGCCACGGCCGCGCCGAGCGAGTGCTCCCAGAGGCCGACCGCGTGCTTTTCCATTATCTCGAATATGGAAGAGCTCAGCGCAAGGCTCTTCACCACGTTCACGCCTAACAGTATGAGGGCGTTGGATACGGTGGAGACACGGCCGGGAAAGCCGTAGAAGGGAGAGTTGACGAGCTTGAGTATCTTGGCCGACAGGACATGGTCCGATGAGACGAGCCTCGCCATCTCCTCGATGGTCGACTCCCTGTCCTCGGCCAGTTCGGTGAGCCTTGAGATGATGCCGGGCAGGGTGGGAAGGGTGTTGACGTCCTCGATTATGCTCTCTATCGGCCGCTCATCGAGCGTTTCCTTAGCGGAAGACACGCCTGTAATACCTCTTGTAAATCTCCTTGACGGCCATCATCGTCCTGTCGGACTCCACCCTGCTGAACCTCCTGTCGAGCGAGGCCAGGACCTCCTCGAGCGTTTCGCCTTCCTCGCCCTTGACCGGCCTGCCCTCGACCACGACCGCCTCGATGCCCATGGACCTGAGCCTGCCGATGAGCTCATCGGTGAGCACCGTGCCCCTGCCGCAGACCGGTATGCCGCCCGAGCCGCCGCGGAAGACGTCGCGCGCCAGCACCATACCGGCCCCGGCCAGTGAGATCGGTATCTTCTGCAAGGCCTTCCTCCTCGTCGCCGGGGAGACCTCTGTGAAAAAAAGCTTCCCCCGCGGTGATCGACCGGAGCCTGCTTTATTGTATCTCAAGAAAAAGTCTTGCACAACGATATTTTAGTGGAAGGAGCGGGCCCGATGCGCCGGTTGACACCGTCGAGGCTTTGTGCCATAGTTGGTGTGACCTGAATTGGAGGCTTCCATGCTGCTGTGGTTTGAATTCGCGGCCCTGTCGAGCGTCATCGTCGCAAGCGGCACCATGCTCTCCCGCTACGGCGACGTCATAGCCGAGAAGAGCGGGCTGGGCAGGGTATGGATAGGGCTCATACTGATGGCGGGCGTGACGTCGCTTCCCGAGCTCATAACGGGCGTAAGCTCGGTGGCCGTGGTGGGGGCGCCCGACATAGCCATCGGCGACGTGCTCGGCTCCTGTATATTCAACCTCGGCATCCTGGCGCTCATGGACATATGGGACCGTTCGGAGCCGGTCTTCCTCAAGGCCGGCAGGGGGCACCTGCTTTCGGCCGGCTTCGGGGTCTTCATGATAGGAGGCGTCGTCGCCTCCCTGCTCTCGGCCCACAGGCTGCCCGCCTTCCTCCACGTGGGCCTGTACACGCCCCTCATCTTCGCGGCCTACCTCGTGGGCATAAGGGCCGTCTTCTACTACGAAAAGGGCATCATAAGCGAGTACGTGGAGGCGGCGGTCGAGGATGTCCGCTACGGCCACGTGCCCATGTCGCGGGCCGTCAAGCTCTACGCCCTCAACGCCGCGCTCATAGTGGCGGCGGCGACGCTGCTGCCTCAGGTGGCCGACAGGCTCGCCGAGGAGACGGGCCTGGGGCGGACGTTCATGGGCAGCGTCTTCGTGGCCATGACCACGTCGCTTCCCGAGCTGGTCGTCTCGTTCGCCGCCGTGCGCATGGGGGCCCACGACATGGCCATCGGCAACCTCCTGGGCAGCAACATGTTCAACATCCTCATCCTCGCCGTCGACGACCTCTTCTTTGTGAAGGGACCGCTCTTCTCCCACGTCTCCACCTCCCACGCCGTCACGGGGGTCGTGGCGGTCATGATGTCGGCCGTCGCCGTAATCGGGCTCACCTACAGGCCCAGGCGCAAGGCCTTTTCGAGGTTCGGCTGGGACGCCCTGATGCTGCTCGGGCTCTGGGCCTTCAGCATCTGGTTCCTCTACGCCGAGAGGCCGGGACAGTGAAGCGCGTGATTTTCACCGACCTGGACGGCACGCTCCTCGACGCCGGCACCTACTCGTGGGAGGAGGCGGCGCCGGCGCTCGAGCTGGTGAGGAGCAGCGCTACACCCCTCGTCTTCTCGTCGAGCAAGACGAGGGCCGAGATCGAGAAGCTGCGAAGGGAGCTCGCAAACGGCGACCCCTTCGTCGCCGAGAACGGCGGCGGCGTCTTCATACCGGAGGGCTACTTTCCCTTCCCCGTGCCGGGCAGGACGGCGGACGCTCTGAGGGTGACGGACATAGGGCTTCCCTACGCACGGGTGCGCCGCGTACTGAAAGAGGCGGCCGCGGCCGCCGGCGTTACGGTGCGCGGCTTCGGCGACATGACGGACCGGGAGGTGGCGCGGCTCACGGGACTGGGGATCGAGGAGGCCGCGCTCGCCAGGCGGCGCGACTACGACGAGCCCTTCGTCGTAACCTCTGGCGAGGCCGCGCCGCTTCTCGACGCCATAGAGGCCCGCGGGCTGCGATGGACGCGGGGAGGGCTCCTCTACCACATCATGGGCCGCCACGACAAGGGCCAGGCCGTAAGACTCCTCAAGGGACACTTCGAGCGGGCCTTCGGGGCGGTGGAGACGATAGGCCTCGGCGACGGCAGAAACGACCTCGAGCTGCTCGCCGAGGTGGACCGGCCGGTGCTCGTGCGAAGGCGCGACGGCACGTACGAGCCCATGGAGGTGGAGGGGCTGGTGCGCACCGAGGGAGCGGGCCCCGCGGGGTGGAACGAGGCCGTCGGCGGCATTCTCGGCCGCCCCTGACGGCGCTGCGGCCGCGGCCCGCCGCAGAGGGCCCCGCTTCATGTAAGGTCTTGTAATCCCTGATCGTTTGTCTCTCTCTAAAACCCTTGACAGCCTCGGTGCCCTCTGTTATTTTATACGGAATCGAAAGGCCGGTTTTCGAGGCTTTTTCAAAGCTTATCGGACTGATATGGGTGTTCTCAGCGACAAAGCAAGGCGCAAACCCGGAGGTGAGTTATGACACGGAGTGTATTTGCCGCTCTCTCAGCCATTATGTTGACCCTCGTCCTCGCAGGCCCCGGCCGCGCGGGCGACGTCCTGGTCAGAAAGGTCACGGGCAGCGTAGTGGCGACCGAGACGGCTGCCACGCCGAATACCATAGTGGTGCGCACCGTCAACTGGAAGGGCCAGGAGCTCATAATAGGCGCTGCCGTGGAGAACGATACGGTCATAAAGATAGGTTCGGCCTCCGCCTCGCTCAAGGACCTGCGCTCGGGCGACAGGGTCGAGATCGTCTACGAGCGCAACAAGAGGGTCGTGGCGAAGTCGATAAAGAAGCTCAACAGGTAGAAAACAAGTTAGGGGAAAGGATGGAGAGATGAAGAAGAGTCTTTCACTTGCGGCGGCGGTCCTTCTTCTGTCGGGCATCGGTTTCACCGGCTGCG
Organism: Deltaproteobacteria bacterium; assembly: GCA_011375175.1. Lineage (NCBI taxonomy): Bacteria > Pseudomonadati > Myxococcota > Myxococcia > Deltaproteobacteria bacterium. The sequence continues at coordinate 9,803 of DRME01000138.1, forward strand.
CCAAGAAGGCCGTCAAGACCGAGGTTGGGGCCGAGGCCCCCCGCGCCGAGGCCACTTCCGACGCAGTGCCCGGCTTCGGACCCGCAGTGACCGAGCCGCCGGTGGTCGAGGAAGAGGTCGTCGAGGCGCCGGTGCCCGCCATGGAGGGCGAGGTGGAGCCCACCACGCTCGCCGAGATATACAGGGAAGAGGGCGTAACGGCCGAAGCCGTGCCGCCGCCTGCTACAGGGGCCTACGAGTCGCCCTACACGCCCACTCCGCCCGTGGAGGTGGAGCCCGAGCCGGTAGAGAAGCCGGCCGAGGTGGTCCCAATGATAATGGGAGCCAGGCCCAAGGAGGCCGCTCCGTCGCCCAGGGCCGCTCCCGCTCCGAGCGCCGCCGTGCCCATGCGCATGCTCACCGACGTCTACTTCGACTACGACCGCTTCAACATCAGGGAAAGCGAGCGCGCCGCGGTGGAGAAGAACGCCAGGCTGCTGCGGGAGAACAAGAACTACAAGGTCACCCTCGAGGGCCACTGCGACGAGAGGGGCACGGTGGAGTACAACATCGCCCTCGGCGAGCGCCGGGCCAACTCCGTGAAGAACTACCTCGTAAACCTCGGCGTCTCGGCCGACAGGCTCACGGTGGTGAGCTACGGCAAGGAGCGTCCGGCCTGCCTCGAGCACACCGAACAGTGCTGGCAGAAGAACAGGCGCGTCCACTTCCACATGCGTTACTGAGCAGCCTGCGCTGCAGACCGCTTCCAGGGGCGGCCTCGTCCGGGGGGGCCGCCCGGAGCCTCGAAGCATCCGGCCGAAAAGAGACCGGCAACGGGAGGAGACGATGAAGGTCGCCGCAAAAGCCGCCATCACCGCACTTGTGCTCATACTCGCCGCAGGGTGCATGGGCGGCAGGACCATCCATGTGGACGTGGAATACGCCCCGAAAAAGGCCCCGCCCCGTCCCTTCGCCATGGACAGGCCCCTCAAGATTGCCCTCATCCCCTTCACCAAGGACCCCGCCGTCAGCGATACCCTCGGCTCGTGGACCGGACTTCGCGGCAAGGAGGATACCATAAAGGCGTCGTCTCCCGTTGAAAAGGCCGTCACCGGGGCGACCGGCGAGTACCTCGAAAGGATAGGCTTCGTCGTGGAGACCGTCGAGCCCGGAGCCGACCTCAGGACCTACAGCGACCCCACGGCCGACCTCGTCATGGCCGGGCATATAAAGGAATTCAAGGTCACGGCCTCTTCGTACCTGGGCAGCACCCGCGTCTCCACGGTCATAAGGCTGCGCGTCTCCATCAGAAACATGGCCACCGGCTCCATAGTCACCTCCAACGTGGAGAGCTCCTCCGAACCCGTCACGGTCGTCACCTTCGACTCCAGCGTCTTCGAAAACAGCGTCAACACCGTACTCGCCCAGGCGCTGGCCAACATCTTCCGGGGCACCGCCATGGAGAACGGCGTCATAAGGCCCGCCGACTGAGGGGGGACAAACGGGGCGCAAACGGGGGGCAAAGCGTGACGGGGCGCAGGGTGTGAAGGGATCCGGGTGTGAAGGGGGGCAAAGCGTAATGGGGGACAAAGCGTGAAGGGGGGCATGGTGTGATGGGGGCTCGTGGTGCAGAGGGGGCTTGCGGTGTAAAGGGGCGCAGTCCCCGGCTCTCCGTCGTGCTCCGCCGCCCGCTCGCTCCGCCGGCGCCCGCCATCGCCACCGGCCGGGCCCGCCCCGTGAAGACCCCGGCCGCGAGGGGCTGACAGGTTACGGTGCCGGCCATACCTCCCATCATGGACCTGAACGGTCCCCTCCTGAAGAGCCTCGCTGTGGCGGCGGCGGTCATGCTCGCCGTGCTGACCGTACTGCTTCTGCTGCGAAGCATCTTCTTCCGGGCCGTAAGCCGCTGGGCCCGAAAGACCGAGACCGGCCTCGACGACCTCGTAATCGAATCCTTCAGAACGCCGTCGCTCTACCTGGCGCTCGTCATCTCGCTCTACATCGCCATAGGGACCTCCCGCCTTCCGCAGCGCTACGTGGAGTACGGGCTCAAGGCCCTCTTCGTCTTCATAATCTTCTCGGCCACACTCCTCTTCGCAAAGATAGGCACGGCGCTGGTGAGAAAGGCCGTCGAACGCTCGGGCGTCGACGTGCCCGTCACCGGGCTCTCCCAGAGTGTGGTCAACGTGGTGATCTACTCCATCGGGCTGCTCATCATCTTCAACGGCCTCGGCATCTCGATAACGCCCATCATAACGGCCCTCGGCGTGGGAGGACTGGCCGTTGCGCTGGCGCTCCAGGACACGCTCTCCAACCTCTTTGCAGGCATCCACATACTCCTTGAAAAGCCCCTCCGCGTGGGCGACTACGTGAAGCTCGACAGCGGCGAGGAGGGCTACGTCTCCGACATCGGCTGGCGCACCACGAGGATAAGGATGCTGGCCAACAACATCGTCATCGTTCCCAACAGCAGGCTCGCCAAGGCGACCATCACCAACTACTTCATGCCGGAGCGCCGCATGTCGCTCCTCATCCCCGTGGCCGTGAGCTACGACTCCGACCCCCAGCGCATCGAGGACATACTCCTCGACGAGGCGAAGAGGGGCGCAGGCGAAATCAACGGCCTGCTCGCCGACCCGCCGCCCTTTGTGCGCTTCTCGCCCGGCTTCGGCGACTCGTCGCTCAACTTCACCCTCATCTGCCAGGTCGGCGAGTTCGTCGACCAGTACTACGTGCAGCACGAGCTCAGGAAGAGGATATTCAGGAGATTCAGGGAGGAAGGCGTCGAGATACCCTTCCCCATAAGGACGGTCTATCTCAGGAAAGAAGACGCTTCCGGCGGCGGACATCAAGGAGATTCCGCCTGATCGGCCGGGGGAAGGCCCTTCCTGAAGGAGGGACCTGAAGCCCGCGGCCCCCTCATGGCATGGCTTCCGTAACCTTCAGGTGCGTTGAAAAGAGCTTCGGCGCCGTAGCGGTGCTCAGGGGGCTTGATCTCAACATCGACGACGGCGAGTTCTTCACATTCGTCGGTCCCAGCGGCTGCGGCAAGTCCACCGTCCTCAACCTCGTGGCCGGTCTCGAGGAGCCGACTTCCGGCGATATCCTCATCGACGGCGAGTCCGTGGCCGGCGTCTCCCCGGCCGGGCGCGACGTGGCCATGGTCTTCCAGAGCTACGCCCTCTATCCCCATATGACGGTCTTCGAAAACATGGCCTTTCCGCTGCGCGTGCGCCGGGAGGGCGGGGCGGAGATCGAGCGCCGGGTGAAGGAGGCAGCGCGCACGCTGGGGCTCGACGGGCTCCTTTCGCGCTTTCCCAGGGAGCTATCCGGCGGCCAGCGCCAGAGGGTCGCCCTGGGGCGCGCCATCGTGCGCAGGCCGAGGGTCTTTCTCATGGATGAGCCGCTGAGCAACCTCGACGCCGGGCTCCGCGTGGAGATGCGCACCGAGCTCAAGCGCCTCCACCGCGAACTCGGCGTCACGACCCTCTACGTCACCCACGACCAGGAAGAGGCCATGAGCCTGTCGGACCGCCTCGCCATCCTCCTCGACGGAGAGCTCCGCCAGTGCGGACCTCCCATGGAGGTCTACGACCGCCCGGCCGACACCTTCGCGGCCCGCTTCATCGGCAGCCCGTCGATGAACTTCTTCGACGCCGTCGTCCGCAGCCGCAGCGCCGGGGCGGGACGCTGCGCGCTGGAGATCGAGGCCCTCGGCTCCCTCCATCGCGTGGAGGCGGGGGACGAGGCCGTAGCGGCGCTCGAAACGGGCGCAGGGATCCTGGTCGGCGTGCGGCCGGCCGACATGGAAGTGGCGCAGCGGCTGACCGGGGGAAGCGTGGAGGCCGTCGTCGAGGTGACCGAGCCGGTGGGCTCGCTGCAGTGGGTCGATGTGGCCGCGGCGGGAGCAAGGCTCAAGTGCGCGGCGCCGGCCAGGCTGCGCCTGGAGCCGGGCGCCAGGGTCTCTTTAAGGGACTTCTGGCAGAAGGCCCACTTCTTCGACCCTTCCACGGGAAAGAGGCTTCGACGCCCCGCCGCTTGAGGCTCCGCCGGCTCCGCGCGCGCCTTGACAAAGCAGCGGTGTAGCTGATAACCTTTGACATTCCCTTTTCTCTTCCCATGCCGCCCAGGCCGTCACCGCGGGCGGCATGGGGACCGCAGCGCCGATTGCAGGATTGCAGAGGAGACAGGCATGGCCGACTTCTATCAGACCAGGGTGATAACCACGCTCCACAGGCTCGGGGCCCCGAAGCTCGACAAGATAGAGGCGGAGCTCGAGCTCTTCTCGACCGTAAGGCCAGTGGCGCTCGTGCTGCCCGCGCTCTACTCGGACGTCATGGGCACGGCCATGGAGGGCATCATCGAAGAGTTGAAGGGAGCCAGGTTCGTAAGGGAGATAGTGCTCGCCCTGGGACCGGCCAGCGACGAGGAGTTCCGCGGCGTAAAGGAGTATCTCTCGGTGCTCCCCCAGGAGGTGAAGGTAATACACACGAGCGGGCGGCGCATAAAGGAGCTCTTCAGGACACTCGACAAGGCGGGGCTCAGCGCCGGAAAGGACGGCAAGGGGAGGTCGGCCTGGCTCTCCTACGGCTACATAATCGCCAGCGGCAAGTGCGACGTCATAGCGCTCCACGACTGCGACATCGTGAGCTACAGCCGCGAGATGCTCGCCCGGCTCTGCTATCCCATAATGAATCCGGGCCTCGACTTCGTCTTCTGCAAGGGCTACTACGCCCGCGTGACCGACAAGCTCCACGGCCGCGTCACCAGGCTCTTCGTCTCGCCCATCGTCAGGGCCCTCGACAGGATCATAGGCGGCCACCCCTTCCTCGGCTACCTCGACAACTTCCGCTACCCCCTGGCGGGCGAGTTCTGCATGATAACCGAGCTGGCCAGGGTCAACAGGATACCCTGGGACTGGGGCCTCGAGGTGGGCGTGCTCGCCGAGGTCTTCCGCAACTACTCGTCGCGCCGGGTCTGCCAGGTCGACATAGCCGAGATATACGAGCACAAGCACCAGCCGCTCTCCGCCGAAGACCCGACGACGGGGCTTACGCGGATGGCCATAGACATCGGGAAGTCGCTGTTCAGGACCCTTGCAAGCGAGGGCATCGTCTTCTCCGACGGCTTCTTCAAGACCCTCATCGCCACCTACCTGAAGATAGCCGAAGACACGCTGGCCAAGTACGAGGCCGACGCCGCCATAAACGGCCTCTACTTCGACAGGCACGAAGAGGCCATGGCCGTGGACGCCTTCACCAAGGGCATAGCCACTGCAGGAAAGATAATCATGCGCGATCCCCTCGGCGCGCCGCTCATCCCCAACTGGAACCGCATCATCTCGGCCATCCCCGGCATACTGGAGCGACTGAGGGCCGCCGTGGAGGAGGACAACGGTATGTGAAGGCGCCTGCGGCGCCGCGCAAACGGATCATCGGCCGGCGCGCAGGGCGCGGGTATGCGGAAGAGGCGCCGCCGGCCAGGGGAGTCGAAGCCTGTGAAGAGTTATCGAAAGGAGCTGTGGTTCCACATACCGGAGAGGATGGCCTTCCTCAACATAACCCCCCGGGTTGAAGAGTGCCTGGCCGAGAGCGGCGTGACCGAGGGGCTCGTCCTGGTCAACGCCATGCACATAACGGCCTCGGTCTTCATAAACGACGACGAGCCCGGCCTCCACGACGACTACCGCCGGTGGCTCGAAGAGCTCGCCCCCCACGAGCCGCTATCGCGCTACCGCCACAACCTCACGGGCGAGGACAACGGCGACGCCCATCACAAGCGCCAGATAATGGGCCGCGAGGTCGTCGTGGCCGTGACCGGAGGCAGGCTCGACTTCGGCCCCTGGGAGCGGATCTTCTACGGCGAGTTCGACGGCGGCCGGAGAAAACGGGTGCTGGTGAAGATAATCGGCGAGTGAGGCCTTTTCCGTCTTGAGGGACGAGATGCTGACCAGGGTAACCATAAGAAACTTCAAACGCCATAGCCCGCGTGGCTGAAAGCGCTGCTCCCGCCAGATGGCCGGCATAATCACCCTCACCACCGACTTCGGGCTCAGCGACCCCTATGTGGGCGCCATGAAGGGGGTCATACTCTCCGTGAACGCCGGGGCCCGCATAGTGGACATAACCCACCTCGTGGGGGCCTGCAACATCGTGGAGGGGGCCCTTCGCATGGCCCATGCCTGCCCCTACTTCCCCGACGGCACGGTCCACATCGGGGTTGTGGACCCCGGAGTCGGCGGCCGCCGCAGGCCCATACTCGTCGAGACGGCGCGCCATTTCTTCGTGGGCCCCGACAACGGCATATTCGGTCCCGTCATCGAGTCGGGCGACGTAAAGAGGGTAATCCACCTGACCGAGAAGAGGTACTTCCACGAACCCGTGAGCGCCACCTTCCACGGGCGCGACATCTTCTCGCCCGTGGCGGCCCGGCTCTGCCTCGGCGAGCCGCCCTCGAGCTTCGGCCCGGAGATAGGCGACCCGGCGACGCTGGACCTGCCGAGCCCGCAGCGAAGAGGCGACGAAGTGAGGGGTGTCGTCCTCTACATCGACTCCTTCGGAAACTACATAACGAACATATCGAGAGAGGATATCTCGCACCTGAAGGGAAGGGCCGTCGAAGTGCGCCTCGGAGACGCGGCCATAGAAGGTCTGGCGAAGACCTACTCCGACGTGGCCCCCGGCGAGCTCACGGCGCTCTTCGGAAGCACCGGTCTTCTCGAGGTGGCCGAGAGCGGCGGCGACGCATTCAAGACCATAAGGGAAGGAAGCGGCGCCGCCGTCACCGTGAGGCCCCTGCCGTGAGACTGGTGGTCCAGCGCGTAAGCGAGGCGTCCGTAAGAGTGGAGGGCGTGGAGAAGGGCTCCATAGGGCGTGGGCTCGCCGTCCTCGCGGGCGTGGAGAAGGGCGACGGCGAAAAGGACATGGAGTACGGCGCGGCCAAGGTCCTGGGGCTGCGCATCTTCGAGGATTCCTCGGGACGCATGAACCTCGACGTAAGGGACGCGGCCGGCGGGCTGCTCGTGGTCTCCCAGTTCACGCTCCTCGGCGACGTGCGCAGGGGCCGCCGCCCCTCCTTCGAGCGCGCCGAGGAGCCGGCACTGGCGGCCCCGCTGTTCCACACCTTCCTCCATATCCTGTCCCGCAGCGGCGTGCCCACGGTGACGGGCCGTTTCGGGGCCCGCATGGAACTCTCGCTCACAAACGACGGTCCCGTGACGATCCTCATCGATACGAAAAAGCTCTTTTGAGGAAGCGCCGATCTACTCCACCACCGCGCTCGCTCTCGGGATCATTCGAGGAAGCGAGGCTGCGCGGCCCAAACAAAAAATCTTTTTTTTGCTCTTCGACCCGCGCCCGCCCTCTGCATCACCCAAGGAAACGAGGCACCTCAGCCCAAGCAAAAAAAATCCCTGAAGGGCCATGGTGCCCGCGCCCTGCGGGGCGGTGGCGGGGAGGTTTCGGGCCGCAAGGGCGTAAAAGATCCCGCCCGGCGCGGGCCGAACCTCGCCGGCACCACCCCGCAGACGAATAACGTATAAGGAAACTCTGATTTATCGCACTGACTGAGGGAACCTTTTTGTAAAAAGGTTCCCTCAGACTCCCTCCAAAAACTTTTAACGCCCTGCGGATCATCCCGATTTTGCTTGCAAAATCGGGATGATCCGCAGGGAATTAAGAGTCTTTGAAGGGGGCCTGCTGGCCGCGCCGGCTGCCTCGGGGGGCTGTACCGGGGGTTCGGGCCGCAAAGGCGTAAAAAGAGCCCGCCTGGCGCGGGCCGACCCCCCGGTACAGCCGAAGATCCGAATAACATACGATGGGGCAGGGGGGTTCCACGGTCAAACGTTCTCTTCACACCTCGACGACCGAGTCGTCGCCGCCGTAGGGGTTCGGCACGTAGTCGTCGGCCTGCCAGTCGTTCTCCCACCTCGCATCGTCTATGAGATAACGGAAGCGGTAGGCCCGGCCCGCCGGGAGGTCTATGGTCGCCGAAAAGGCGCCGCTCTTGAGCCGCTTCATGGGGTTCACCCTCTTGTCCCAGTTGTTGAACTCGCCCACGACGACGACGCTCCCGGCGCCGGCGGCCGCCTCGCCCGGAAGCCTGAAGGTCACCTTGCAGACCGGACGGCTCTTGAGGTAACGTTTCGTAAGGCCCGCTGCGGCCGGGCGGCCGCCGGCAGCCCGGGAGGCCGCCTTCCCGCGAACCTGCCCGGAGCCCGGGCGGGCGGCCTTCGCCGCCGTGGTTACGCCTTTTGTCCCGGTCTGCTTCTTCTCACCCGTCTTCATGACATCTTCCTCCTGAAAAGTAGAGACGGCCGCGCCTTGCCGCCCCCGCCGCTCAACCGGCGGCCGACGACGGCCGGCCGCTGCGGTCGGCCACAAGGCGCTCGACCTCTTCGACCACGGCCTCGACGACCGCCTCCCCGGACACCTTGCGGACCTGCTCGCCCCTCACGTAGAGCATGGCCGCGCCGCGCCCGCCCGCAACACCGATGTCGGCCTCCCTCGCCTCTCCGGGACCGTTGACCACACAGCCCATGACCGCCACAGTCACGGGCTCGGCCACGTGCGAGAGCCTGCGCTCCACCTCCGAGGCCACGGCTATGCAGTCGAAGCCGAGCCGCCCGCAGGTGGGACAGGAGACGACCGTGACGCCGCGCTCGCGAAGCCCCAGGGCCTTGAGTATCTCCCAGCCGATCCTCACCTCGTCGACGGGGTCGCCCGTTATGGAGACACGCAGCGTATCGCCTATGCCCTCGGCGAGCAGGACGCCGAGCCCGACCGCGCTCTTCACGGTCCCGGAAAAGAGGGTGCCCGCCTCGGTCACCCCTATGTGGAGCGGATAATCGACCTTTCGGGAAATGAGCCTGTAGGCCTCGACCGTCATCGGCACGCTCGACGCCTTGAGCGATATCTTTATGTCGCCGAAGCCCTCGTCCTCGAGAAGGGCCACGTGACGGAGGGCGCTCTCCACCAGGGCCTGCGCCGTGGGACGGCCGTGGCGCTCCAGTATCTCCTTTTCCAGGGAGCCGGCGTTGACGCCTATGCGGATGGGCACGCCGCGGCCGGAGGCGGCGCGGGCCACCTCGGCCACCCTGCGGCGCGAGCCGATGTTGCCGGGATTGAGCCTCAGGCCGTCAACCCCCTCGTCCAGGGCCCGCAGGGCCAGGCGATGGTCGAAGTGTATGTCCGCTACGAGGGGGATGCCCGCCGCGTGCCTTATCTCGCCGAGCCGGGCGGCGGCCTCCATGTCGGGCACCGCGACCCTCACGATCTCGCAGCCCGCCGCCTCGAGGGCCCTTATCTGGCTTATGGTGGCCGCCGCGTCGGAAGTGTCGGTGTTGGTCATGGACTGTACGCTCACCGGCGCCCCGGCGCCGACGGCCACGTCACCCACCATGACACGCCGCGTCCTGCGTCTGGCGGCAAGACCTTCGTTCATCGAACCTCCGATACAATAAGAGGGGATTGCTCCGCTGCGGGCCTTGCGGCCCTCCGCTCGCAAGACCTCTCCAGAGAACCGGGCTCTCCTCGACGTATTGACGACAGACCGTATCTCCACAATACTATAGCAGAAAAAGCGGGGCCGGCACAAACATTTCAGCTCCCCCCGGCCTGCGGGCGGAAAGCCGCGCAAAGACCTTGACAATCGGCGGCCATGGAAGATAATATTTCAAGAAGCTCTGATTTATTACTCTGGGGGAAACTTTCTGTAGAAAGTTTCCCCCAGACCCCCTTCAAAGACTTTCAATACGACTTGGTTTCCCCCTGTTTTGTTTGGCAAAACAGGGGGAAACCAAGTCGCATTAAAAGTTTTTGGAGGGAGTCTGAGGGAACCTTTTTACAAAAAGGTTCCCTCAGTGTAATTAATCAGAGTTTCCTTCATATTTACGGGAGAACGAAGGCACGGACGAAGGGTTGAGATGGAAACCACTCTGGTGGAGGAATCGCTCAGAGACAGCATCGAGGCGAAGGAGGAGTTTCTCGCGTCGGGGAACACGGTGCGCATCGTCGAGGCCGCGGACCTCATAGCCGAGGTCTTCAAGGGCGGGGGCAAGCTCCTCATAGCCGGCAACGGAGGCTCGGCCGCCGACGCCCAGCACCTAGCCGCCGAGTTCGTCAACCGCTTCGAGATCGAGAGACCTCCCCTCCCGGCCGTTGCGCTCACGACCGACACATCGATCATAACGAGCATAGGCAACGACTACTCCTTCGACGACGTCTTCGCAAAGCAGGTGAAGGCCCTTGGCCGCGCCGGAGACGTGCTCCTCGCCATATCCACCAGCGGCAGCTCGACCGACGTGGAGAAGGCGGTGCGCTGCGCGGCGGCGCTCGACATGAAGACCATAGCCCTCACCGGCGGGGACGGCGGCTCCATAGCGCCGCTGGCCGACATACCGATCAACGTGGCCTCCCGGTCCACCCCCCGCATCCAGGAGGTCCACATAACGGTCTGCCACATCCTCTGCCAGCTCGTCGACCACATCCTCTTCGGCAAGGTCCCGCGATGAGGTTCAAGCCCGTGAGCCTGCGGGGGCTGCGGACCCGTTCCCTCAAGGACCGCAAGAGCAAGGTCTCGGTCTCGGCCTTTGCAAGACCCTTTCAGATCGGCGCATCGTTCAGGGACTTCTGCGACACGCTTCCCGACGTGCTCGGCGCCGCCTCTCTCAGAGAAGTCGCATCGGCCGTGGCGTCGGCCGTGCGCAGGGGGCGCACCGTGGCAGTCGGCATGGGGGCCCACGTCATAAAGGTCGGCCTCTCGCCCGTCATAATCGACCTCATGGAGCGCGGCGTCATAAGCGCCGTGGCCATGAACGGCGCCTGCATAGTCCACGACTTCGAGACGGCCTGCGCCGGCATGACCTCGGAAGACGTGGACGAGGAGCTCAGGGACGGCTCCTTCGGCATGGCGAGGGAGACGGGCCGGATGCTCAACAGGGCGATAGGCAGGGACGGGGCCGGGCTCGGCCTGGGCCGCGCCGTGGGCGCGATGATAGCCCGCTCGCGCTTCCCCCACAGGGACCGGAGCATCCTTGCCGCCGCCGCAAGGCTCGACATACCGGCCACGGTCCACGTGGCCGTTGGAACCGACATCATCCACGTCCACCCCCAGATGGACGCCGCCGCAACGGGGCTGGCCACGCACCGCGACTTCCGGCTCTTCACCTCCGTCGTGGCATCGCTCGAAGAGGGAGTCTACCTCAACATCGGCTCGGCCGTGCTGCTGCCGGAGGTCTTCCTCAAGGCGCTCGCCCTGGCGCGCAACCTCGGCCACAGGGTGGAACGCATCACCACGGTCAACATGGACTTCATCCAGCACTACAGGCCGGTTACGAACGTGGTGCGCCGTCCCACCGCCTGCGGCGGCCGGGGCTTTACTCTCACCGGTCACCACGAGATAATGGTGCCGCTTCTCGCCGCGGCGATCAAAGAGGAGCTCGCCATGGAAAGCGACGGCCGGGACCTCGGGCAGGATGGGCCATGACAGCGGGAAAGAGGGAAAAAAAACCCTGGTCGGGACGCTTCACCGCCTCCACCGACAGGCTCGCCGAAGAGCTCAACGCCTCCATAGGCTTCGACAGGCGGCTCCTCCGCCACGACATAACGGGCTCCAAGGCCCATGCCAGGACACTGGAGAAGGCGGGCATACTGACCCCCGATGAGACAAAACGCATCCTCCGGGGGCTCGACGAGGTGGAGGAGGAGATCGCCTCGGGCCGCGTGGAGCTGACGGCCCACATGGAAGACATACACATGGCCGTAGAAAGGCGGCTCACCGAGAAGATCGGAGCCCTGGGCGGCAAGCTCCACACGGGGCGCAGCAGAAACGACCAGGTGGCGCTCGACCTGCGCCTCTACCTGCGAGACGAGATAGGCGAGATACGCCGCCTCATCGTCTCGCTCCAGCGGGTCCTGGTCGACCTGGCCGGAGGGCACGTGGAGACGATTCTCCCAGGCTACACCCACCTGCAGCGCGCTCAGCCCGTGGTGCTCGCCCACCACCTGCTCGCCTACTACGAGATGTTCAAGCGCGACGACGAGCGCATGGGCGACTGCCTGCGGCGCACGGACGCCATGCCGCTCGGCTCGGGAGCGCTCGCCGGAAGCCCCTACCGCCTCGACAGGGCCTTCACCGCGCGCCTTCTCGGCTTTTCGCGCCTCACGGAAAACAGCATCGACGGCGTCTCGGACCGCGACTTCGCCGTCGAGTTCCTCGCGGCCGCCGCCATACTGGCCATGCACCTGAGCCGCCTCAGCGAGGAGCTCATCGTCTGGTCGTCCCAGGAGTTCGGCTTCATAGAGCTCTCCGACGCCTTCACCACGGGCTCGTCCATAATGCCGCAGAAGAAGAACCCCGACATGGCCGAGCTGGCGCGGGGAAAGACGGGCCGCGTCTACGGCTCGCTCATGGCGCTCCTGACCACCATGAAGGGCCTTCCCCTGGCCTACAACAAGGACATGCAGGAGGACAAGGAGCCGCTCTTCGACACGGTGGACACGATCAAGTCGCTACTACGGGTCTTCGCCCCCATGATGGCGTCGATGAAGGTGAACGACGAGCGCATGTTGCGGGCCACGGCCGAGGGCTTCCTCAACGCAACCGACGCGGCCGACTATCTCGTAGCGCGGGGCGTGCCCTTCCGCCAGGCCCACGAGGCGGCCGGCAGGGCCGTGGCCTGGTGCATGGAACGGGGAACGACCCTCGATGAACTCACCGTCGAGCAATGGCGGCGCTTCTCACAAGCCTTCGGCGACGACATAAGGGAGGCCGTCGCCATAGGGCGCTCGGTGGCTTCGCGGAAGGTGCGGGGCGGCACGGCCCCCTCGGAGGTGAGACGCAGGCTGCGGGCCGTGGAAAAGGAGCTCGGGCGGCGGGAGGCGTCGTTGTGAGCGCCGGGGGACGCTTAGCGGCGGCGCTGCTCCTCGCGCTCCTCGCCGCCGCGGCGACGGGGTGCGGAAAGAAGGGCCCGCCCCGGCCGCCGCCGGAGCCGCCGACGGCACGGGAAGAGCAACGAAACGACAAAGGTCGGGGACCCCTGACTCATTCCACTGAGGGAGCCTCCCTGCAAAAGGGGCGCCGCCCCGCCTCTCCCACAGAGTGATCAATCAGGGCTTCCCAAGGGAGGTAGCAGGTGCATTTCTTCAAATACAGGGGCAGGAAACTCTACGCCGAGGGCGTGGCCGTGGAGAAGATCGCGCAAGAGGTGGGCACGCCGGTCTTCGTCTACAGCAAAAAGACGCTGCGCCGCCACTACAGGGCGTTCGACCGGGCCTTCGCAAAGGTCCCCCACATGGTCTGCTACTCGGTCAAGGCCAACTCGAACCTCGCCGTGCTCAAGACCCTCGCCGACGACGGCAGCGGCTTCGACATCGTCTCGGCCGGAGAGCTCTACAGGGCGCTCCGGGCGGGGGCCGACCCGGCAAGGATCGTATTCTCCGGCGTGGGCAAGCGCGACGACGAGCTCGAATACGCCATCAAGAAACGCATACTCATGTTCAACGTCGAGAGCCCGCAGGAGCTTCGCACCCTCGACCGCGTGGCCGCAAGGGTGGGACGCAGGGCCGGTGTGGCCATAAGGGTGAACCCCGACGTGGACCCCAAGACCCACCCCTACATATCGACGGGCCTCAAGAAAAACAAGTTCGGCATACCGGCGGACCGGGCCCTCAGGGAGTACGCTTACGCCAAGAGCAACCTGAAGAACCTCGATCTCATTGGCGTGGACTGTCACATAGGCTCGCAGATAACCGAGCTCTCGCCCTTCATCGACGCCCTCGGCAGGACCAAGGAGCTCATCGGGAGGCTGAGGGCCGAGGGCATCGACATAAAATACCTTGATATGGGGGGAGGACTGGGTATAACCTATAAGGACGAGGACCCGCCGCATCCCTCCAGGTACGGCGAGGCCGTCATCGAAGAGACCGCGGGACTGGACGTGACGCTCATCTTCGAGCCCGGCCGCGTAATCGTCGGCAACGCCGGCATACTGGTTACCCGCGTCGTATACGTCAAGGAGGGAGAGGAGAGGAACTTCGTCATCGTCGACGCCGCCATGAACGACCTGCCGCGCCCTTCCCTCTACGGATCGTACCATGCCATAAAGGCGGTCAGGAAGGGGGAGGGCGAGATGACGGCCGACGTGGTGGGCCCCATATGCGAGAGCGGGGACTTTCTGGCCCGCGACCGCGAGATCGCCGCGGTGGAGGCTGGGGACCTGCTGGCCGTGATGAGCGCCGGGGCTTACGCCTTCTCCATGTCGAGCAACTACAACTCGCGGCCCAGGGCGGCGGAGGTCATGGTCGACGGCCGCGGCTTCCGCGTCGTAAGAAGGCGCGAGACCCTGCGCGAGCTCGTAAAGGGAGAGTCGCTCTGAACGGGGCGGACAGGACGGCCACGCGCAGGTCCATGGGGGAAGAGGCGTGAAATCCTGCCGCCCAGGGGCCGCCCCGGCGACGACGGGGCGGCCAGCGGGGCGGCAAGGCGCGATAAAGGTTCCATCGGGAAAGGACAATGAAGCTCAAATTCACCAAGATGCACGGCCTGGGCAACGACTTCATCGTCGTCGACCGCCGCGGGGCCCCTCTGCCCGGCGCGGCGCGGCTCGTGAGAAAACTCGCCGACAGGAGGTTCGGCATCGGCTTCGATCAGGCCATAATCCTGAAGGAATCCAGGCGCGCCGACTTCAGGATGGACATATACAACGCCGACGGCTCGCGCGTGGAGATGTGCGGCAACGGCATAAGGTGTCTGGCCCGCTACATATGGGACCGCAGGCTCTCGCGCAAAAAGGCGCTCGAGATCGAGACGCCGGCCGGCATCATAAGGCCCGAGCAGGCGGGCAGGCTCGTGCGCGTAGACATGGGAGAGCCCGTCTTCGACGGCCTCTCCATACCGACGACCGTCGACGCCGGGCGCATAATCGATCTGCCCCTGGAAGTGGGCTCCCACGAGGGGGCGCTTTCCGTGACGTGCGTATCCATGGGCAACCCCCACTGCGTGGTCTTCGTCGACGACGTCGAGGCCTTCCCCGTGGCCCGCTACGGTCCCATCCTCGAGACCCACGACATCTTCCCCAAGAGGACCAACGTGGAGTTCGTCGAGGTGAAGAGCGGAAGACGCCTCAGAATGCGGGTGTGGGAGAGGGGAAGCGGCCAGACGCTGGCCTGCGGCACCGGCGCCTGCGCAAGCGCCGTGGCTGCCCGCATCAAGGGGCTGACCGGGGGGAAGGTGACCGTCGAGCTCGACGGCGGCTCACTTGACATAGAGTACGCGACAGAGGGCCGCGTCTACATGACCGGCCCGGCCGACGAGGTCTTCAGAGGCGAGGTCGATACGGCCGCCGTGAAGACCCGCCCGAGACACTGAAGTTCCGGCGCAGGGCCGGACGAGCCGGCGGCTCCCAACGCAGCAAGGAGGAGAGAGGAAAGTGCGACTTACCGGTTCTTTCACCGCGCTGGTGACCCCCTTCAAGGACGGCGGCGTCGACGAGGAGGCGTTGCGCAGGCTCGTCGACTTCCAGATAGAGAACGGCACGAGCGGCCTCGTGCCCTGCGGCACCACGGGAGAGTCGGCTACACTGAGCCATGACGAGCACGACCGCGTCATAGACATCGTCATCGAGGCGGCGGGCGGACGGGTGCCGGTCATAGCAGGCACCGGCTCCAACTCGACGGCCGAGACGGTGCGGCTCACGCGCCATGCGGCGGAGGCCGGGGCCGACGCGGCACTGCTCATAACGCCATACTACAACAAGCCCACACAGCGGGGGCTCTACGAGCACTACAGGAGCGTTGCCGGGGAGGTCTCCATTCCGCTCATACTCTACAACGTGCCGGGACGCACGGGGGTGAACATGACGGCCGAGACCGTGGCCCGCCTCTCGGAGATCGACAACATCATCGGCATCAAGGAGGCTACGGCCGACATGGCCCAGGTGAGCGACGTAATCGAGTACTCGCGCGAGGGCTTCATCGTGCTCTCGGGAGACGACGCCACCACGCTGTCGCTGCTTGCCGTCGGCGGGCACGGCGCCGTGTCGGTGACCTCCAACGTGGCCCCCCGCGAGATGGCCGACATGTTCAGGGCCTTCTTCGAGGGCGATATGGAAGGGGCGCGACGCATCCACTACAGGCTCCAGCCGCTCAACCGCGCCATGTTCATGGAGACCAACCCCATACCGGTGAAGACGGCGCTCTCGCTCATGGGGATGGTGGAAGAGGAGTTCCGGCTCCCGCTCACGGCCATGACCGGCCGGGCCAGGGAGCGGCTCGCCGCGGCTCTGCGGGACTTCGGCATAGGGCCGAAAGAGTGAGAGAGGGGGCAGAGATGATACGAGTCGCAGTCATAGGCGCCGGAGGACGCATGGGCAAGGCCCTCGTCTCCGCCATCGACGAGAACCCGCGCACCAGGCTTACGGCCGCCCTGGAGAGACGCTCCCACCCGCTGCTTGGAAGGGACTCGGGCGAGACCGCCGGAACAGGCAAAAACGGCGTGAAGATCACCTGGAGCGTCAAGCGGGCCGCCCTCAGATGCGACGTCTTCATCGACTTCTCTTCCCACGAATCCTCCATAGAGCACATCGAGGAAATAGCAGCCTCGGGCCGTCCCGTGGTCATAGGCACCACCGGCTTCTCCCACCATCAGCGCGAGCGCATAAAGGAGCTGAGCTTCGACATCCCCATCGTCATAGCGCCGAACATGAGCGTCGGCGTGAACCTGCTCCTGCGGCTCGTGCGCGACGCAGCCAGGGTCCTCTCCGACGACTACGACATAGAGATTGTGGAGGCCCACCACCGCCACAAAAAGGACGCCCCTTCGGGCACGGCCCTCAGGCTCGCCGAGGTCATAGCCTCCACGCTGGGCCGGGACCTCGACGAAACGGCCGTCTACGCGAGAAAAGGCATAATCGGCGAGCGCACCAGAGAGGAGATCGGCATACAGTCGCTTCGGGGAGGCGACATCGTCGGTGACCACACGGTGCTCTTTGCAGGTCCCGGCGAGAGGATCGAACTCACCCACAGGGCCCATTCGCGCAACACCTTCGCCACCGGCGCGGTCAAGGCCGCCGTATGGGTAAGCGACAAGGGCAAGGGGCTATACGACATGCAGGACGTCCTCGAACTGAACGACGACTGACCCCGCGCGCGGGGCGAAAAGGAGAACCGCCTTGAAGAAGATACTGAAGACGGCCGCAGCGGCCCTGCTGATCGCAGCGGCCGCAGGCCCCATGGACGCTACGGCCTTCCAGGGCCAGGGCTGCGGCGCAGACTGCGCGGACTGCCACACACTGACGCCCGAGGAGGCCAGAAAGCTCCTCAAGACCGACAAGTTCAACGCCGAGCTCAAGGAGATAAGGCTAAGCCCCGTGAAGGGCCTCTGGGAGGTGGAAGTCACCAGGGGCGACAAGTCCATACTCGTCTACATCGACTTCGCCAAGAAGTACCTCGTCGAGGCCCGCTTCACGCCGCTCGACGAGCTCGGAAAGGCCCCGCAGCTGAAGAGACTGGACCGGAGCCGGATTCCCATGGACAACGCCCTCATAATGGGAGACCGGGAGGCCGAAAAGAAGATCATCGTATTCGACGACCCCGACTGCCCGTACTGCAAGAAACTCCACTACGAGATCAAGAAGGTCGTAAAGAAACGGCCCGACATCGCCTTCTACATACTCCTCTACCCCCTCGACATCCACCCCGACGCATACAAGAAGGCCAAGGCCATCCAGTGCAGGCGCTCGGTCGAGATGCTCGAGGAGGCCTTCGAAGGCAAGGTGCTGCCGGAGCCCGACTGCGACGACAAGGTCGTTGACGAAAACATACGAGTGGGGCGCGAGCTCGGCATACAAGGCACGCCTGCCCTCATAATGCCAGACGGAAGGCTCATACCGGGCTACCTGGCGGCCGACGTGCTGATAGAAGTCATAGACCAGGAACCGCAGGGAGAGGGGGCGCAAGGAGGCCACGACGCGAAGGGCAGCTCACCCCGCTGAGGCAGAGAAAGAACCTCAGGAAGCGCGGCAGACATCTATCATGCCTCCTTCAGTATCTTCTTGAGCGCATCGATAAGCGGCGGCAGGTCGCTTGTAATGGTGTCCCACAGCAGATCAAGGTCGATCACGTCATAGCCGTGCGCAAGCCAGTTGCGCATTCCGATTATCTGGGGCCAAGGGACCTCGTCTCTGGTCTCCCGTGTCTTGACGGAGACGCGACCAGCCGCCTCACCCACAATCTCCACCAGTCGCGTAAGCGCCAGCTGCATCACCCGGTTGCGCCCCAGTTCCTCCCGGCTCGCATCGCCAAGAAGCTCGACGGCTTCGACGGCATGGCTGAGCATGTCCCTCATGCTCACCATGTCGTCACGCATGCTCATACTGCACCTCTGCCGTCTTCAGGACGTCGTTCCTGAAACAGGGGTTCAGGCCCTTGACCGTATGCATCTGTGCCTTGTGCCCCAGGATTTGCCCGAGCTCGATTTCCATGCCCGCCAGGGTTATCAAGCCCACCCTCGTGCCCGGCTCGAACTCGACCAGCACGTCCACGTCGCTTTCCGGGCCGAAATCGGCACGGAGCACGGAGCCGAAAAAGGAAAGCTTTCTGATGTGATGCCTCCGGCAAAACTCCGCTATCTTCTCCTGTGGGACGTCTATTTTTATCTCCTTGTCCATCATGTCCAATTTTACCGGATTCACGAGAAAACTCAAGGGAGACTCTGATTTATTAAAAGTCTTTGAAGGGGGTCTGGGGGAAACGTGGGCCTATGGCCCTTCTTCAGAAAGTTTCCCCCAGGGTAATTCCCTGGGTTGCGGGGAGCCCCTTGGAGGGGGATGTCTGCTTCTCGCAGTCTTTTTTGTTGTTTTTTCTCAGAGTTAGATGTATGATCTCGAAGTAGACCACTGGCTCGGCTATGCCTGCCCTGGTTCGAAATCTGGCGCATTCGGGGAGGCAGTTAATCGGAGAGGCTCCTTTTCTTAGCCCCTTGACTCTGATATGATCCCGCCATGGGTGTAGCCGAGGACATAGACCTGCTCGAAGAGAAGATCGGCAGGCTCAAGACAGACTACGAGAAACACTTCGCCAGGCTGATCAAGCACGAACCCGTCAAGCTTCGCGGCGAGGTGGAGAGACTCATCCTGCGCTACTACGGCTACAACTTCACCAACACGGGCCTCAGGTTCCGCTTCAACAACCTCGTTTCCCGCTACAACACCTACAAACAGTACTGGGCCCGCATACTGCGGGCCATAGAGGAGGGCACCTACGACCGCACCGTAGGCGGCAGAAGGGTGGCCGCTATGAAGAAGAAGGCTCCGGCCCAGGAGATGAGCGCGGCGACCTCCGCCTCCGGGGCGGACGCCCAGAGAGGGGACGGCGGACTCGCCGACCTCTACGAGCGCTACGTCGAGGCGCGCAGGCGGTGCAACCAGCCGGTCAAGGGCATTTCGAGGGAGAAGCTCGAGGCGGCGCTGCGAAGGCAGCGGCAGCTCATAGAGAAGAAATACGGACCCGCCGTGGAGCTCGACTACGATGTGAAGATCGAGGGCGGCAAGGCCAAGATATCCATAAGACCGAAAAAGAAGAAGTAGGAGGGAAGAGGCGCCGTAAGACAAAGAGGAGAAAAAACGGCCCGCACCGTCTTGCGGCGCGGGCCGTAATCATTCCAGGGTCCCGCCTGTTCCCTCTCAGGCTGCCCATCTTGTTCGGCGCTCCCGGCGGAGCGGAGCCTGCCCCGCTCCCCTGCGCGTCAGGTTCGTCACGAATCCGGCCACTTATTCGGCGTCACCGGGCGTGAGCGGCGTGGAGCATGTCCCCACTCCTCCCTTGCCACCTCCCGTCGCCCCCCTGCCCCCGGAGCCCGTCGCCCCCGGAGCCACCGGAGCGGAGCCTCAGGCCCCCCTCTTCTCGGCCACACTCACCCTGGCCCTCCAGTGCTCGACGGCCTCGGTGGCCTCGGCCAGGGCCCTGGCATCGTCGGTGCCCACCGCCTCGAGCTTCTTCTCGGCCTCGACCAGGGCCTGGCGCGCCCGGCCGATGTCTATCTCGTCGGCCCTCTCGGCGTCGTCCACCAGGAGCGTGGTCTTGCCGGCCGTCACCTCGGCGTAACCGGCGCCGACGGCCAGAAACGTCTTGCCGCCGCCCCTGGAATAGACGACCTCCCCGGGCCTGAGAATGGTAAGAAGGTTCGTGTGGCCCGGAAGGACCCCGAACTCGCCGGCCGCCCCCGGCGCGGTGAGCTCCTCCACCTCCTCGGACAGGACCAGCCTGTAGGGCGTCACTATCTCAAGCAAAAAAGTCTCGGCCATCTTCTCCTCGCCACTCCTTCCTGGTTAAGGAAGCTGTGATTTATTGCACTGAGGGAACCTTTTTGTAAAAGGGTCACAGACCCACGGTTCCCTCAGACTCCCTCCAAAGACTTTCAATACGACCTGGTTTCCCCCTGTTTTGCCAGGCAAAACAGGGGGAAACCAGGTCGTATTGAAAGTCTTTGAAGGGGGTCTGGGGGAAACTTTCTACAGAAAGTTTCCCCCAGGGTCATTAATCAG